>JANNDZ010000740.1:0-8645 GCA_031378395.1 Pseudanabaena sp. OTE_75_metabat_487_sub | reverse complement strand
TGAATCCAAAACAGAAATTATAGGCAAAACAGCGATCGGTCGAGCTACTATTACCGCCCTCAAGATGAATCGCTCATCTCTAGTTCGAGTTAGAGCCATGTGGATAAAATTAGGAGAACATCCACCTATATTTTCAAAAGTAGTTCAAGAAATTCGTTTAGAAGCACAACAAAAAGGGCTGACTCCCGAAATATTAGAGGAAATCCTCAAGGATGACTTTTAAAACCATTCCAAAATATTTCTATCATCAAAGCCGCTAGTTTTTTAACAGCGATCGCGCTACATCCTTGACCTCGTTAAGTGCGATCGCTGCTAGTAAGAAAGATATAGATCAAGGTGTTGCTGTAGTCATCACGCCTGACGCAGATCAATTTCGAGTTTGGATATTAGTTCCAGAAGATCAAATGATTTTTCAATCTGCTTAGTCAGTCAAGATCAAAAAAAGGCTATAGCCCTTGATGTTAGGACAAAATTAAAAAACCAAAAGAGAGTTGCGGCGCAACTCTCTTTTGGCTTTTAAGTGAATATAGTAAGAAAAAAAGCAGAGGCTATATAAAAAATGGTCTCTACTTTTTTGTTCTTGCTATGTAGAGGCAATCGTGCTAAATTGTTTGAATATCGTACTTTAATCAAAAACAGGCTTATGGAAAGTGACGATCCGCATCAAAGTAGATTTAGGCAACTCAGAGACAGTAAGCACCATCAATTCTCACCAAATACGCAATTGCTGACCAATCAGGTCGTAGTGAACATTGGTGCATGGACAAAAGAACAGGTTAGTAATCTTGCCGAAAGTGTTAGAGATATTCTTCTTCCTGATATGAGCACTAAATTAGAATTGCCATTGCAAAATTGTTCTGTCCCTGCGGGTTTCCCTTCTCCTGCGGAAGACTATGTGGAACATAAGCTCGATCTCAATAGTTATTTAGTGGCTCATCCTGCGGCGACTTTCTTTGTGCGAACTTCAGGAAATTCGATGACTGGAGCACATATTCATGATGGCGACCTCCTGATTGTCGATCGCTCTCTTGAAGCTACCCATGGCGATATCGTCATCGCGGTAGTACAGGGAGAAATTACTGTCAAACGATTGCATTATCTGAAAGGAGAAGTTGCCCTAGTTCCTGAGAACAGTGGCTACAAGACGATTTTCATTAACGAACATTCCGAACTACATATTTGGGGAGTTGTCACTAA
Source organism: Pseudanabaena sp. OTE_75_metabat_487_sub (assembly GCA_031378395.1). Classification (GTDB taxonomy): domain Bacteria; phylum Cyanobacteriota; class Cyanobacteriia; order Pseudanabaenales; family Pseudanabaenaceae; genus Pseudanabaena. The sequence goes on along the minus strand of JANNDZ010000740.1, from coordinate 7,448 downwards.
TGTTATCCACAGTGTTAGACCGAAAAGCCGAAAAAAGATTCGCTCTGGTCGATTGCAATAACTTTTATGTTTCCTGTGAACGCTTATTTAATCCCGCACTCATGGGAAAACCCGTGGTAGTCCTATCAAACAATGATGGTTGTGTAGTAGCGCGATCGCAGGAAGTCAAAGATCTTGGTATCAAGATGGGCGTGCCTGTCTTCCGAATCTACGAACTCATCAAGCGCTACGATGTTCAGGTCTATTCCTCTAACTACAGTCTTTATGGCGATTTGTCGGGTAGAGTCATGTCTACATTGGCTTACTTTGCTCCCGATGTGGAAATCTACTCAATTGATGAAGCCTTTATCGATTTATCAGGATTTCGATATCGTGACTTGACTGAATATGGCAATGAAATCCGTCAAAGAGTGCTGCAATGGGTGGGAATTCCAGTTTCAGTAGGAATTGCCCCGACCAAGACCTTAGCAAAGTTAGCCAATCTGATTGCTAAAAAATCTAACTCAGGTGTTTTCGATCTTAGTGTTTATCCATCTATTGATGAAATCTTATCTCAGGTGGATGTTGGTGATATTTGGGGCATTGGACTCAAATATGCTAGTTGGCTGAGAGAAAAAGGCTTGAATACAGCATTACAATTAAAAAATGCTGATGAAGGCTTGATTCGGAAAAAGATGGGTATCGTTGGTGTTAAATTGCAATTAGAGCTAAGAGGTGAATCTTGTTTAGCGATGGAGTTACTTGACAATCCCAAAAAAGGAACCTGCGTCTCTCGCTCTTTTCCGCAGTCAATAGATACGCTGTCTGAACTCAAAGAAGCGATCGCTTCTTTTACACATCGAGCCGCCGAGAAACTCCGACGACAAAAACAAGCCGCTAGTGTGATCACCGTTTTTGCAAGAACCAGTCCTTTTCGAGATAATTTCTACTCAAATAGCGCCACCGCAGAATTAGATTTATCAACTAACTACACGATTGAACTATCCCGTGTCGCGGCTCAGCTAACTGAAAGTATCTATCGCAAAGGACAAAATTTTAAAAAAGCTGGTGTGATCATGACAGGGCTTGTATCTGAGAAACAAGTCCAAGGCAATCTCTTTGATGTTAGTAATGATGAGGAAAAGCAGCGATCGCGTAATCTGATGAGCGTAATGGATACGATCAATGAAATATATGGTAGAGATACTTTGCGGTTTGCTTCAACTGGAGTGATTCAAGTTTGGAAAACCAAATCTGAACAGCGATCGCCAAAATACACAACCTGTTGGCAAGATCTACTTGAAGTTTCATAAAAAAAGGGCGGTGCTAAGCACCGCCCTTTTTTTTATGCTAGCAATTTCTCAACTGCGGCAATTACATCCTCAGGTTGAGGAATTGTCAGATTTTCTAATCCACCATTGTAGGGAGTTGGTACATCAAGCGCGGCAAGACGCACAATTGGCGCATCAAGCTCATCAAAATAGCCATCATTAATCGAAGCAATAATCTCTGAACCAATGCTGGCGCAGCGCATTCCTTCTTCAACAATCACAATGCGATGAGTTTTCCGCAACGAGGTGACAATGGTTTCCATGTCCAAAGGCTTGAGCGAAATCAAGTCAATCACTTCAGGATCGTAGCCTCTGTCAACCAAAGTTTCGACCGCCTTGAGTACGTGATAACGCATTCTTGAGTAGGTCAGGATCGTCACATCATTACCTTCGCGCACGATTTCCGCTTTGTCGAGAGGCAACAAATATTCTTCGTCGGGGATATCTTCCTTGAGGTTGTACAGCAACACATGCTCAAAGAAAAGGATCGGGTTATCGTTACGAATTGCTGATTTTAGCAAGCCCTTAGCATTATAAGGCGTGGAGCAAGCCACCATTTTAATGCCTGGAACAGCTTGAAAATAGGTTTCAAGACGTTGCGAATGTTCGGCTCCAAGGTTGCGACCAACGCCACCAGGTCCACGAATAACGATTGGGATTTTGAAATTACCGCCAGAGGTATAGCGCAACATCCCTGCATTATTCGAGATTTGGTTAAAGGCGAGTAGCAAGAAACCCATGTTCATGCCTTCGATGATCGGGCGTAAGCCTGTCATTGCTGAGCCAATCGCCATACCTGTAAAGCTATTTTCTGCGATCGGGGTGTCGAGTAGGCGTAAGTCCCCGTATTTTTTGTAAAGGTCTTTGGTTACTTTGTAGGAGCCGCCATAATGCCCCACGTCTTCGCCTAAAACATAAACGGCTGGATCGCGCTCCATTTCCTCATCGATCGCTTCTCTGAGGGCGTTAAAAAAAGTAACCTCTGCCATATAAATCTGTGATTGTATCTATGATTATGTAAACAAGTCTTAAGCGATTATATCTTTTGGGGTGCGACAATACACACAACCTTGCTTGTGTATATTGACACTATAAGAATGCTCAAGATAGCTAGCCTTCATAAAAGCTATTTTTGCAATTGCCTTTCAATCAGTTTTTATACAATCGAAAATCAGCGATGTACTTATTCACTTATTCCTAATGCGTCTACATCCTGATTATTTTAAGGGTTTGCTCTGAGTCGATCGCCTGATAAACAAGTCGATGCTGGATATTTATCCTGCGGGAATATGCACCCGCTAAATCACCAACTAGTTTTTCATAGGGTGGAGGATTCTGAAATGGATTCACCTGAATTATGGCTAAAAGTTCAATAACCTTGCCTTTAAGATTAGTTGCAGCTATTTTCTTGGCATCTTTTTGAGCTTGCTTGGTGTATACCAATTTCCAATTCACCATTCCAATGTCTCGCTACACTCACTAATGGGAGTTGCTAAACCTTCCACAATTGAAGCGCCTATCTCAGGAATTGAGAGTAAATAGATTGTTTCTTGAATCCCTTTCCAATCTTCTTCAGAAACTAGAAAAGCATTCAATGTATTTCCTGAAATTAGGATAGGTTCATGAGACTGTGAAACTTCATTTATAAGCTCTTGAAGTTTATCTTGAGCCTCATTCAGAGGAATAATAGACATTTTTTCTTCTAGGAATTTGATCAGTACGTATGTCTTTTGAAGGTCAAAATCGCTACACTTGTTTAATAACTGCTTAATGCTGTAAATTAACTCGAAGAAGAAGAGAGCCAACGGATATAAAGGGATATAAAGGAAACAACTACTGTGCCAATCCAAAACTTGCGTTGTTCTTTTTCTTTGTCAATCCATTCTCTTAAATCAGAAATTGTGCCAACTCGACAACCTGTACCATTTTGATTTCCATCAATAGACTCTGCATTCGATCTAACCCAGTTGAATCCCATAATGATGGGTTGTTCACTTGGGTAGAAAAAACGTGCTGGTTGTTCCCAATCTGCTGGAATCCCAATAATTGGCTGAGGTTGTCCAATAACTGCTATCACTGAGGGTCGCTTTCCTTGATCTAGCATCTTTCGTAGAGCTTCATCTCTGGTGTTTTTTGAAATACACTTTACAAGAGCATCAAAAATTTCTCGGTCTTGATCGTCATCATAAACAAAACCTTTTGGGAACCCATGTGCAAATCGCAGCCTATCAAAACCTTCAATTGCTTTTTTTCTCCCAGAAAAATAGTCCCACCAACCGAAAAATTCACCGAGGGAAAAGATCAGAGTAATTATGGGAGCAGCAAGAAATAGAAAAAGTGTCATACAATTATTTGCGCAGAAATATTTCAGGTATAAGTGTGAAATTAGAATTAGCTGTGACATTAGGACATCTCTATTAATTGACTTTTGATTGAAGAAACAAGGCTAAAAGTACTGATATCTCGTTATTCACTTACTCTAAGTTTGAATTAACAGAGATACCCATTAATTTATACTCATCATTTTTAAGGATTGTTTCCTGATGACTCGTAGTCGCAATTTTTTAAGGCAATATTTCAAAACAAGCACAATGTTTTGGACGCATAATCGAGAAATCGCGACGATCTAAGGTTAAAACGCGAGTTATGTTTAATCTTTCTGCGATCGCAAAGATCGCAGCATCTACAAAATCAAGTTGACTATCAGCATACTGCTCCAAAATTTGGTTAACTCGTTCCAAATCTATAGAAGTCACTTGCTCTATTTGAACACCACTAGTTACCAAATTAGCCAGAAACTTACGCATCGCATGATGCCCTAACCTTGAAGCAATTAAATAGCAAACTTCAGGAAGCACAACACTAGGAAGGAGTAATGTCTCACTTGCGCTTTGTGCAACAGCCAGAACACGAATATGATTACGATCTGCTTGATTGGTCAGCGCAAATAGGAAACTGGTATCTAGTATAGCTGTCATACTCCATCAGGATGAATACTCCAACCGCTAATTGGATTTATTTCACTAGCTAAAATTTCTTCATCTCTATCTGAAACATCTTTTTCAATAGAACTTCCTATCCCAGCAATTGAAAGCAAAAAATTGGGTTTAGACTCCTCAGGCTTTTGCTCAACTGACTTGTAACGCAGATATCCAATAAAACTAACAAGTTCAGAAAAAGCATCATCTGGCAAGGTGTCTATCACCTCAATAACCTGTTGCCTTGATAAAGTTGAAGTATTCATCGTGATTATTTTGTATTGCTTTGATTGGATGAAGCACGAAATTTCTCTGTAATTATTTTAGCTCTACCGCAAGCCGAAAAAGATCTGATTTTTGCTGAAATAGCGATCGCACTCAAATTTAGAAATTTAAACTTCCTCTTGCTGTGAATAATTCGCACTCACCCATCCCCGAAACTCTTTTAAAGTTTTACTTTCCCCTAAGAGCAGTCGCTTCTGCACATATTCCACGATAATCGCTGCGGGTAACGTCGGAAAAGACAAACTATTTTCAATGGGAACATATTTCCCATTCTGCAAAGCTAAAAATTCTAAACTATAACCATCATAAAGCCAGACTTCAGGCACACCGAGAAGCGCATAGATTGGTAAACGGCGATCGCTAGGATTAGTAATATCTACTTCTAATATCAGATCGGGCGGAGGATCTTGCCCAACGATGACATTTTCTTGAGCGCGGATCACCACCTCATTTTTGACGTAATAGCAAGAGTCAGGTTCTCCCCCAACCTTTAACTCTGGTATCTTCATTAGTAAAGATCCCAACCGTCTCATATCTATCTCTAACTCATCAACAAATACACCGAGTAAAGCTTCAATAAATCGATTGCTACCTTCATGGAGTGAGAGAGGCGACATAATTTCTAAAGTACCGTTAATGTAATGGAATAGAGTTTTACGGTGATCGCCAACATCTGCAAGTAAGCGCTCAAAAGTTTCCCAACTCACCCCATGAAGCAAGACCCGATTTTCAGATAGTGGTCTGGATTTCTCGATTTCTTCACTTACTGATGTAGCAGCTTGCTCTCTTGGTAAGGTTGGAGTATTCATCATGATTGTTTAGAGAAAAATAAGGGCAGTTGTAAACCCAGATCTTTAGCCGTGAGAATAAGATCCAAAAATTTAAAACCAAATTTAGCTTAACAGAGATCATTATAGCGATCGCACCCATGCCCTACATACAGATACATATAAATACGTAGCGCAACCAACATAGATGCTTTACAAAACTTATCGTGTCTTTCTGGTTGAAATACCTGTAAATGCGGCATTTTCTGATGAGATAGAGTTATATATTTAAGTTGGAAAACCCTATACTTGGGTAGATATTATTTCGACTTTTTACATACCCTTTAAAGATCTCAAGGCAGACACATGAGCGTAACAGCGTCAAGTGGTGCAGTAAATGCCCGCCCCAGTCTATATCAGACCGCTTTAACTTCCACAATTTCTCAGATAGAGCAACAAGATCGCTTTGCGACTCGTAGCGAATTAGATGATTTATCCACATATTTTCAATCTGGACTAAAACGCCTCGAAATTGCAGAAATTTTGACAAAAAACTCTGACAATATCGTATCCAAGGCTGCTAGCCGTATTTTTACGGGTGGTTCAGCGATGGCATTTTTGGAAAAACCCAAAAATTCCGAAGCCTTGGAGGTCGATCGCGCTGGTCGAGTAGTTGATGTCAAGATCGGCATGGAGCTTGGTACAACTACTTATACTGAGGCAAGTGAAGGTGGCTTTTTAGGGACAATCAAGAATTTCTTCAGTAATACAGGCATTACTGGCGTTGTTGATCCTGTGCCAGCTAATTTCCGCCCCATTAACATTTCTCGTTATGGCGCAGACCGCATGAAGAAGTCCCTGCGTGACTTGTCATGGTTCTTGCGCTATGCCACCTATGCAATCGTTGCAGGTGACCCAAATATTCTTGCCCAAAACGTGCGTGGCTTGCGCGAAATCATTGAAGCAGCATGTTCCACTGAGGCAACCATCGTTGCACTGCAAACTATGAAGCAAGCCGCAGCAGGTTATTTCCTCAAAGATCCTGCGGCGATCGAAATTATCAAGCAATATATGGATGTAGCGATCGCTGAATTCAAAGCAGCGACCCCTTCACCTAAAGTCCGTCAGCGCAATTCCCCAGACTTGCAAGGGCTTGCACTGCCTCAAATTTACTTTAACACCGCTGAGCGTCGTCAGAAGTTTGTAATGAAGGCTGCCATGACGGGAGCCGAGAAAAATGAAGTAGTTAAGGCTGCTTATCGCCAAGTTTTCGAGCGTGACATTGCTCGTGCTTACAGCCAAGGTATATCTGACCTTGACTCTAAGGTGAAAAATGGTGAAATCTCGGTGCGTGAGTTTGTCCGCCGCTTAGGTTTGTCACCTTTGTATCGCGATCAATTCTTTTTACCTTTCATCAATTCCCGTGCCGTTGAGCTAGCATTCAAGCATTTCCTTGGACGCTCACCTGAAAGCCGTGAAGAAGTTGCTGCTTATTTTGCGATCGTGTCCAAAGGTGGTTTGTCAGCTCTAGTCAATGCGCTAGTTAACTCCAGAGAGTACAGCGACTACTTCGGTGAAGAAACCGTTCCTTATCAACGTGGTTTTGGACAAGAAGCCCAAACCGCACGTAACTGGGGCGCACAGTTTGACTTGTTCAACTATTCTGCACCTTTCCGCAAGGTTCCTCAATTTATTACCTTATTTGCTGCTTATCAGCATCCATTGCCCGATCAGCATGTTTACGGCGCTGGTAATGATCCTCTCGAAATCCAATTTGGCGCGATCTTCCCTAAAGAAACTCGTAATCCAAGTGCATCCCCTGCGCCTTTCGGCAAAGATACCCGTCGCATCTTGATCCGCAATGGTGCTGGTATCACGAATCAACTGGGTAACCCATCGGCAACTGGCTCGATCGATTCCATGAGTCCCAAGGTCTTCAAGCTCGATCAAACCCAACGCGATAGCGTCAAGATCGGTAAGGGCGCAAGAACCAGTTCGGTTAAAGGTCAGAGTGTTAATAACTCAGAAAGCTCTACTCAAGCTGTAATTCGTGCAATTTACTTGCAAATCACTGGCTATATTCCTTTCTCTGGTCAGCGTCTCACCGC
>JANNDZ010000672.1:0-3086 GCA_031378395.1 Pseudanabaena sp. OTE_75_metabat_487_sub | reverse complement strand
TCCGTTTTTTACTACTGAAATAGATTGGCAGGATGGACAAGTTGGTCTTGCTTCTGTCATTACTTTGCTTTTTAACAACTATCTAAACATTTTCCCCCATCCTTTCCTTTTTAGGACTACCACTATTTAGGCTTAATTCCTGAATAGATAAGTTTTGTTCTGTAGTCAATCAATAGTCAATCAATTCATGCATTAGCTCAACCATGATTCTGTAATTGTAGAGAAGTAGAAACTAATCGAACAGACGATACTCTTTGGAGATTTCAGACTATGCAAAAACTTATCCTAAGCTTCCTTTTTACAGCGTTTTCGATCGCGATCGCCTCCACAACATCAGTTACATCAATAAAGGCTCAAACTACGAGTGAGTACTTAGATGAGACAACTCCCCAAGTAATCGAAAAGATTGCTGGTAACATTGTTACCTTCAAAAATGCTACGGGAGAATCGCACAATTACTTTGTTCCTAATTGGATGTTTGAGAAATACAACCTCAAAGTAGGGACTTCAGCTAATCTCTACAATCGCAACGTGACTCAGGGTGTCTATCGCGATCTGCATATCAACAATCGCTATATAGATTCAGTAAGTCAAGGGCTATCTGAAAGCATGGGTGCTTTTGCACTTCATGATATTCGTAGGCATTGTATAGTTTCTGAAGGTCTTGCTACTGAGGATTTATATTCAGGCAAGAGGGTTTGGTTTAAGACTGAAGGCTGTCCCTCAACCATTCCTATCGTAGGATCGATGTCATTTTATCAATCCAAACCGATCGCATCTGTAGAAAAAAGCGATCGCGATGCAGCTTTACCTTCTACAACACCAGAAGCCGTGAATCAAATCCCTGTAGATTCTAATCAAATTAGATAAAATTTCTACCGTGTTTAGATCTCGGACAAATTAAACCACAAGAAGTGAATAGCGGCGTAAATCGCCGCTATTCACTTCTTGTGGTTTATATCAAGACTCAAAATGGCAACGCCATTTTGAGTATTGATATAAATAGATGGGCAACAAGATCATTGTGATCGCAATATGCCTAAGTCATAAAGCCCTGTTTTGCCTTCGGGAATATCTATTGAGAAAACTACAGGTGGATCGCTATACATTCTCAACTCGTAGCGTCCTGGCTTAACACCTGTTAAAGCAAATTTTCCTGCTCTGTTGGTAAATAGTTGTAAAGGAGGCAGATCTGGATTAGCCAAAGAAACTACTTCACCTGTTAGTAACGATAGAGGCTCATCTTTAGCGTTGCGTAATGTACCGCGTAAAAAGATAGTAGCGTCAGTCCCGATTCTGAGCACTGTGCCACTTTTATATGTTGGCAAAACACTATAACTAGTCGTGCCTAAATCGTATCCCAGAGGCAAGCTAGGTGCATCAATTCGCAATTTAGAAACTTGATAAGCCGATAAGTCTGGCAGCACAGCTACTCCTGCCCAATCAATTTGAGCAGTATAGCCACCAATGCCATTGGGATTAATCCCAATTACTCTACCTTGTAATGTTGGGTGAGGTACTGCTAAAACAAAGCTGCCATTAACTGGACGCGAGATGCCAAAGTACCCATCCGCAAATACCAGTGATGTGCCAAAGTCGAGTCGGGTTGTATTTGTAATCTGACCATTGCGGCTAAATAGTGCATCCTGTGAAAGTTCTAAATTGCCACGATAGCCGTTATAGGAAAGTCTACCCGTAAAGTCATCGCTAGGAGGAGATAGAGCTGTTGCGAGTGAAACGTTAATTCCTTCTAAAGAGTTAGGAGAACTGGCGCTCCAACTTGTCCGCAAAGTTTGGCTACTTTTACTACTCAACTCAGCCGAGGTTTGGATGACTTGACGCTGTTGAGGCAAAACCCAGACTAGGCTTACAAATGCTCGTTGCTCTTTTGGGCTGACTCCATCTCCAGATTCACTAAGGTTGATGGTCATTCCTAATCCATTATCAAAGGATTTGCCTAGATTTAATCCTAATTGGTAAGAATTAGGGCGATCGCGACCAAATTGGTAGCGAAAGTTTAAGCCTCCAGTTATGTCCCAAAATAGTTTTTGCTGATAATAGGCAGTCAAATCTAGTATTGAAGAAGCACGAAAAAAATTATTTACTCCATTGCTAGCTATCAAAAAGTTCGCCCCACGATGTTCAACCGTAAAGCCAAAAGTCTGTTCTAAAGGATTACTTATGCCTGTTTTAAGAAAGTCATAGCGCAATCGAGCGGCAAGCCCTGTTCCCAACTGATTATCGTTGCTAAAAGCGGTATCCCATGCAAAATTTCCTAATGTAGTTGCTACAACTCCCTCAAACCCAACTAATTGTTGGTTACGATCCGCTTGCAGATAACCGCCTATGGTCAAAATATTGCTAACCCCTAAACGATGCGATGCTACAAGAGTTGGGGATGAAAAGTCATAGCTTTGATTACCATTTGTGACAAGACTCGGAAACCCAAAGCTATAGGCAAATTGTTGAATACCTTGTCCAAGGAGATTGGCGGCGATCGCATTGGCAAAATCTAAGCGCTGTATCCTTCCTACATCATCGGTAATTACAAGCTGAACATCATTGATGCCCGAACCGAGGGACAGGTTACGAATATCTTGCTGTCCTGCGGGTAATCGTAAGGTTTGCACCAGCCGACCGTTGCTAAACACTTCTACTCTAGAAGGATTTTCTAAAAAGAACTCATATTGACTAACAGGACGGGTGATTAGATAGGGTTGCAAGCCATAATTGCGGGCAACAGTTAATCCCAAGAGTGGTCTACTCGTCTGATAGCCTACAACTGGAACAGCGAGATCTCCTGCTACATAGCGCAAAGCATTATCTAAGTCATCGCGAACAATACGAAAATCACCACGAGTCCATTCTGTCTTTGCCCGCTCTATAAATGAGAAGTTTCCTTCTAAAACCCAATTATTTAGATTAATTGCTGTGTCAAAATTCAGGTTAGGGACTTCCAGACAAAAAATCATTCCAATTTTAATGTTGGTACGTACAAAATATCGACAAACCATTTGCCAAGGTCTAATTGTTTACCATTAACCTCTAAACATGTCATTCTTTGAATCTGATTTTCTATTTCAGCC
>JANNDZ010000668.1:0-4017 GCA_031378395.1 Pseudanabaena sp. OTE_75_metabat_487_sub | reverse complement strand
CAAAAAAACCGATTTTTGTGTTTCCAGCGCCTTTGGCGCTGGAAACACAAAAATCGGTTTCATAATGAGAATTGCTAGTTTCATTATGCAAAAGAATAGAGGGGCGCAATGCGTCCCTCTTTTCTTTTACTTGATTTGGCTAAGTAACTGCTTAATTGTTTTGATTAATTCAGGCGGATGATAGGGCTTAGTTAAGTAAGCATCTGCCCCCTGCTTCATGCCCCAGTACTTATCAAACTCCTCACTTTTGGTTGTACACATAATTACGGGTACATTCTTCGTAGAGGCATTATTTTTGATCCAACGGCATAACTCATAACCATTCATTTGAGGCATGACCACATCAGTAACAACGAGATCGGGAGTTAAAGCTTTGAGCTTTTCAACTGCCTCAGCACCGTTATTGGCTTCCGTAACTTCTATACCATATTGCTTTAAATGTGCTGAGACCATCTCCAACACCATCGGACTATCGTCCACTACGAGGACTTTTACCATGACTGCTTTCCTTGTTTTCCAGTTGTGCGTTAGCGAAAATCGTTGTCAAAACTCAATAACCCTGAAGATTAAGCCAGTCTAGAACGATAAATTGCTACTGCAATCATAAAATTTCTAAAACCTTAAAAGTAAGATAAGGTTAAGAATATTGCCTAATCAACATTAACTGTTTTTTTGATTGTGTCTTTACAGAATTGTTGACTCAACTCTATTTTACCGATGAGCAATACCAACGTTTTTAATTGATATTGTTGACAGTATATCAGAATGCATCTTGGTTAGAGTGCTATGGCAATGGTTACAGTTGAAGGTTTGAGCAAAATTTATAATATTGCGGTCAAAGATGCGGGAATAGTTGGCACTCTCAAACACTTTTGGCATCGTCAATATCGGGAGATCGCAGCAGTTAAAGATATTTCCTTCGCGATCGCATCAGGCGAAATGGTTGGCTTTTTGGGCCCAAATGGGGCAGGCAAAACGACAACGCTGAAAATGCTAACGGGCTTAATCCATCCATCATCGGGGCATGTCCAAGTGGCAGGGCATATCCCCTTTGATCGAGACACTAGCTTTTTGCAAAAAATCACCTTAGTCATGGGTCAGAAACAACAATTAATTTGGGATCTGCCAGCTCTTGATTCTTTGAAAATGAATGCGGCAGTATATGACATCCCTGACAAAGTATTTAAGCATCGCCTCAGTGAGCTGACAGAGATGCTATCGCTGGAAGGAAAGCTCTCGCAGCCCATGAGAAAACTCTCCCTCGGTGAGCGCATGAAGGCAGAATTATTGGCGGCTTTGATGCACCAGCCCCAAGTTTTGTTTTTAGATGAGCCAACTTTGGGCTTAGATGTGAACGCTCAAGCGAGTGTTCGGGAATTTTTGCGGGAATATAATCAGCGTTACCAAGCGACGATTATATTAACGAGTCACTATATGGCGGACATTACGGCTTTATGTAAGCGAGTGTTATTGATCCATGAAGGTGGACTAATCTATGACGGCAGTCTCGAAGGGCTACATAATAATTTTGCGCCCTATCGAGAGGTACGCGTCGAGCTATCCCAACCAATTACTGATCCCGAAGGTTTACGGAAATATGGTCAAATCTTAAATATTGATGGTCAAGCAGTTTGTTTTTTAGTGCCGAGAGAAAAATTGACTAAGGCGGTTTCACAAATTCTTGCCGAATTAGAAATTCTGGATTTATCGGTAAATGAACCTGCGATCGAAGAAGTAATCGGGCGTGTTTTTCGTGCTGGTAGCGTCGAGCAGAGCTAAAACCAAAAAAGCAAAGCGTCCGCGTAGCGGACGCTTTGCTTTTTTGAAATCAATGTTTTGCACTGGAAGCTAAATATTTAGCAACTTCAGCAATTGTCACTGGCTCATTTGATGGACTGGGGACATCCACAACTATTAAAAAGCCGTCGATTTTGCCTTTGCCCACAGTATTTAAAGCATCGAGAATTTTTGGCATATCCGCTTTGACCAAACTGCCGCGATCATCGTAAATTTCTAGCGCTGATAAACAGCCAAGCGTGGCGTTCCAGTCAAAGTTTTTGATATTGACCACTGCGGGTTTGTTACGGAAAAAGTCGATCGCAGCGCCACTGCCATGAATCCGAAATAGCGATCGCCCCATAGTCCCTGCTAAATAAGCTTGCTGGATTGGCTCATAATTGCGCCATGTGGGCGGTAAAAGCCTTTGATAGGCTTGTAAATCACCTGTAAATTTACCTTTTTGTTGTGGTAAAAAAGCATTCACCCCATTCTCAAAAGGTAAAAATAAATTTACCAGTGCAAACTGTCCATAGGCGTGAAACACTTCATCATCAGGTTGTTGAGAAATCCCTTCCATGCGATAAATTCCCTGTGGAGTGCGTCCATTACTAAAATTCCAATCGAGATTATGGATAGACTGAAGCAGTAATGGTGCTGACCACAATTGTTTATTTTGTCTAACAAATTGCCCCTGACGATCCTTTAAAACTGATAAACACAAAATATCGCGATTAGGACGACAAAGAACATACATATGCGCCTGTTGTGGCGCGATTTGCCATTTCAATAAATCTGTGAGATTGGGAATTGGTATTTTTTTTGCCAGTTGGCGATCGCTTTGAATATTTTTGATCGTAGTTCGCAGATGGAGATCCTGCGACCAGTTAGGAAAACGTTGCTGCACCTTGAGTTGTAGTTTATCGATTTGGCTTTGGGAGATATTTGCCGATGGATAAACGGCTGACTTCGCGATCGCGGCAAGGGAAATCGCCACCCATTGTGGGTCATTACTATAGTCAATGGTGCGTAAAAAATGCGACTTGAGCTTGCCATAAACCGCAGGTTTGAATGTATAAAGCTGTGTGGCAACTTGGATCGCTGTATCAATAATTCCTTTTTGAGGATCGGTGAGGTTTGCGGCTGTTGTCAACTGCAAAACATTTTCTAAGGCTTGCAGGGCATAGTCTTGTTCGGGTGCTAAAACGCCGATCGCCCATAGAGATTCTTGCCAATGCGAAGCATTGCTTTCTGTGAGAGGATATTTCTTAAGATCAAATCTGCTAGGATTCGCTTTCTGCTGTTGGTCAAGTATTTGGGCATCTCTAGCGCTCGCTGTGGCTTTAGGCTGGTAAGCGCGGATTGGTGGAGTTTGCGCTTTAACTGGTTGGGGCGGGTTTGCAGCAACAAAAAAGGCGATCGCTGCCACAGCAGCACTGGACATGAATTGATACATAATTTCTTAGCACAAGAAAATAGGGAAAGCGCTAAGCGCTTTCCCTATTTTAATATGGAGCTAAGCGGATTCGAACCGCTGACCCTCTCAATGCCATTGAGATGCGCTACCAACTGCGCTATAGCCCCAGAAATTTACTAATTTATTAGCTTGACTATAATCGCTCAAATTGAGATGCATGTCAAATACGATCGGGAAAAGTTTATTGATTTAGGTGCGATCGCAAAATGTTGTAAGTACATATTTGGATACTGTTGTCTTTGTCTATGGGTTACTGAGATGAGCTTAAGACTGATTTTTTAACCAAGTATTCAGGTCAGCGACAGTTTCAAAATCAAATATTGCTTCGGCTAAATTTTCTATCTGTATCACAGATAGTTTAGAGATTTGAGCCTTCAGTCTGGGGTTTACTTTGCCAAACTTACGGTTTAGCATCCGCATCAACATCGCAACCTGTCTCTGTACGCCCTCTTGCTTTCCAATTTGCAAACCACGTTGTTCGCCAATTTGCAAACCGCGTTGTTCGCCAATTTGTACGCCCTCTTGCATGGCTTCTTGGTAAACACGGGTTTTCTTTAGATCACTATGGGTAAACATCGCTTCAACCTCTTGTCTGGTTAGTTTTGGGAATTTGTATACCAATACTGCTTCTATGAATTCTACTACGTTATCTCTGATATCGGTATTTGTTTCTTTCTCGACTTTTTCGGCTAGTCTTCTAGCCATTTTGGGTGCTTTTTTCTCTGAGGCTAAAATGAGCTGGATAATGGCTATGCCGAGGGAGT
>JANNDZ010000659.1:0-7182 GCA_031378395.1 Pseudanabaena sp. OTE_75_metabat_487_sub | reverse complement strand
CTCTCGGCTACTTCCCGCATCGTACTTTCTCCTGTCTGATAAGCCGCGATTACTCGTTCTCTCAAATCTTGTGAGTATGGTTTTCCTTTTTGCATTTTCTCTCCATTTTAACTTGCTCTGTCTCATCTGAAAATCGCTATAGGTTTCATTTGGATGAAAATATTAGTCAGGCGATCGCTAATGGTTTGAGAAGAAGATTGCTCCTCAAGTTCTAAACTCGAAGAGCGATCGCGATCTCATCTCAAATCAACTGCGAGCATTTAGCTGTAGCGTGTGTTAGCGAAGCTTAATGCACAAATAATTAGCATACAAAAAGTTTGAGGACGCTTTATTGCATTAAAGAATCCTACTAAACTTAAGGGAGATCGTCTATATTTACAATGAATGTTTGACAAAAATTGGCAATATTTGCCATAATTACAGGGTCAAACATACAAAAAACTATTAGTTATGACAACAGTAAATATCTCTGTCCCTGACACTATGAGGGATTTTATCAATGAGCAGGTTGCCAAAGGTGGCTACAGTACTACCAGTGAATATATTCGGCAGTTGATTCGGCAAGAAGCGGAAAGAGTTGCTCAGGTGCGTCTGGAAACTTTACTATTGGAAGGTTTGGATAGTGGTGAACCAATTGAAATTAATGATGACTGGTGGCAACAAAAACGAATTCAACTTCTAGAGAGAATTCGTAAAAAGTAATGGCTAAACGAATTCTAATTAGACCAAAGGCTATTGTCAATCTTGATGAGCAGTTTGCTTATATTGCGGAGAATAATTTTGATGCTGCTTTAATATTTTTTGATGCTGCGCAGCAAACTTTTGCCCAGTTAGCTGAGTTGCCTAGTATTGGCAGTATTTATAATTCTAGAAATTCTCGTCTAGTTGGTCTTCGGAAATGGGCGGTAAAAGGATTTAATAAGCATTTGATTTTCTATTTGGATCGCAATGAGTGTGTTGAAATTGTTCGGTTAATTCATTCTGCAAGAGACATCTCAGAGATTCTAGAGCAAGAGGATTAGGATAGAAAGATTACGACATGACCTCTCTTAGCCCAGTAGCCTATGTTAGCGAAGCGTAACGCACAAATAATGTGACAATCGACAAATCGCGTAGGGGCATTGCATTCCCACAGCCATCTATCAATTTTAAGATTCCTTCGATATGGGAATGCTATGCCCACAACCTCATAACTCAGGGACAATTTAAAGGCTAAAGGAAAAAGGCAAAGGGAAAAATAGAGGAAATTGGGTTTTTCCTTTTGCCCTTTTACTTTTGACTTGATTTGCAAATTGTGACGCAAATGCAAAACCCCTACATCCGTGAAATCCATTAATCCGTTTAATCTGTGTTCAAACAGCGAGAGGGAAAAAGAGAAAGAAGGGTAGAGTGAAAGTTGTCCTCACGACAAGACAGAGGCAACAACCCGAAAACCGATGAAGTAGCTGCTAATACCCGCGTCCCTCCTGCTACGAATCGCAGAACGACAATAGAACGCACTGCTGAACCAAGAACCACCACGGAGAAGTCTTTTTGATTGTTCTCCATCGCTTAGCCAAGCAGAGCCATCTTGCGGTATTCCATTGTAGTTATCGTGCCATACGTCTTCACACCATTCCCAAACATTTCCATGCACTTGATATAAACCCCATGCATTCGGTGAGAAACTATCAACATTAACTGTTTTCTGACGATATTCTCCTTTTGGCGCATCACCATAGGGATTATTACCATCATAGTTAACTAAATCGGGAGTAATCGTTTCACCAAAATAAAAAGGCGTAGTCGTGCCAGCGCGGCAAGCATATTCCCATTCAGTTTCACTAGGCAATCGAATCAGCTTTCCAGTTTTTTGCGAAGCCTTCTCACAAAACTCCTTAGCATCATCCCACGAAACACCGACCACTGGCTGGTTTTCGCCTTGAAACTTAACATCATATTGTTCTGATGGCTTCGTTCCCATTATAGCTTGCCACTGGGCATTAGTGACAACATATTTCCCCATCCAAAACTCTCGCACAGATGCTTCATGAATAGGTTGCTCATCTCCATATTCATTACTTCCCATCATAAATTTTCCCGCAGGAATCCGCACCAGATCGAGAGTCGCGCCATTGCCTAGATTTTCACGAATATATTGCGCTTTTCCTTTTTTACGCTCTAGCTCAACTTTTGTCTTCGTGCCAAGCCCCAGAAAACCACTACTTTCTTTAACCAACCGAGCTACTTTGATAATTTCAAATTCAAACTCATTTTGAGCAGGTTTACTCTGTTGTTGCCGCCTGATCCTTTCAGATTCTTCTTGTTGACGTTTTAATCGTTCTTCCTCTTCAGCCTGTCTCTTCAACTGCTCCAATAGAGAAAGCCGATCCTTTTCTTGCTTCAGCCTCTCTGCTTCTGCGGCTTGACGCAATCTCAATTGTTCAGCCTCTTCTTTCTGACGCTTTAGTCTTGCAGCTTCGGCAATCTTTTTCTGTTGCTCCTCAAACAGTCGATCATGTTCAGTCTGTCTTGGTGTAAGAATGAGTTCCTTAATTATTTTGATATCATCTTCACGCAGTCCCAAATGCTGCTCATAATCTAATAAATCTGTCGCAGTTGCAGCACTAAACGGAAACTCAATCGTAACCGCTTCCGTCAAAGCTTGTTCAAATTCCTTTAACTTTTTCTTGTACTCCTTATAAGGCAACAACACCTCAAGTTCGATCGCATCCGCATCCGCAACAGCCACACCCCACTCATCACGTTTTCTGATCAACAGATTTCTTGCAAACAATGAGAACGTACCATTACTGACCCTAGCCCGACTTTCGACCTCTTTGCGATATTTTAACTTTGGATCATCTTGAGGTGACTTCGCCAGAATAATCTTCGCTCCGCCCCGCACAGGATAGAACTCAGGCGACATTGCATCATTAGTTTTTTTGACTTTCTCCTTGACATATTCATACAACTCATCAACCGAGATTTCACCATCACCATCTTGATCCGCCGCACCTTTTTCTAGTCCTTCCACCAAAAAATGCGTATATAGCGATAGCTCAAATCCCTCTTGCTCAAAAGCATACTTGGTCGAATCAGAAGCAGTCAGAATTGCCCGCCCTTCACCACCAAGTTTTGGCAAGACATTCACCGTACCGCCATCTTTTGCCGTCATCCCCTTCGAGAAAGCGCCACTATGACAGCAATCGAGAATTACAACCTGACGCTGCGATCGGCTGTCATTCATTTGTTTATGCACATAAATCGACGAAACTGCTGTTGGCGGTAATTCCTTTTTGCTTGCAATCTTGCTTGCCAAATAAAAATCGCCACGATTGTCAGTTACGCCATGTCCTGAAAAATAAAACAACAACAGATCATCAGGCTTTCGCTCAGCAAAAAGACTGTAAACTGCTCGTTCGATCGCTTGCCGATCGCAATCTACCAAAGTCGTCACATCTGATTCAAAAAAGCCACCAATCTCAGAATTGAGCAAAACACGCTGCAAAGCCTTCACATCCTTCACCGCACTGGGTAAAGCTGTAAAATCCGCGTCATAATTACTAACCCCAACTAGCAATGCGTAGCGTCCCATTATGCAGCCTCAATAAATTCCTTAGCCTTCTGCATCGCAAACTCCAACTCTTCGCGGCTACTAGCACTCACTTTCAGCTTCTTGCCATTGCCCTCCACCTCAAACGAGATCGGCTTATTACCAAGGCGATCGCCCAAAAAACCTAAAACTTTTTTCGCATTTGCCACACTCACTTCCGCCATCAGCACACCCACCAAAAAAGCACCACCGCTCTTATTGCCATCTGGGGGATTGGGGGCACGCACAAGGTCTACTGCATCAATATCACTGCGATCGCTTAAGTCACCGAGTAACCTGACGGCTTCTTCATTAAGCTCTTCTGCATTCAGATCCAGATCAGTAAAAGTAATCGTCAAAGCGATCGTGCCAGTATTGTTCTTAGAGTCCATAACTTCAGTAGATTTTTATTGATTGGCGATTATTCTATAATATTTCATAAAATCCACAAAGAAACATGAAATGGTTTGACAGCCTAGCAAACACAATCACCAACTCGCTTTGGCAAGCAAACTGTCCATTGTGCAAACGCCCTAGCGATCGCATTTTATGCAAAGACTGCGATCGGCAAATAGCCGCCTATCAATCACCAGATTTTTTGCAAAAAGATTATCCAATTACATCAGAGATTCCGCTTTATAGTTGGGGCATTTATGATGGTGCATTGAAACGGGCGATCGCCGCTTGCAAATATGACAATCATCCTGAAATTATGGAGGCGATCGCTGAAAAAATTGCTGAGACATGGAAGCGATCGGCAAATACTAAAAAACCAAGTTTAAAAAAAGTCTCCGTAATTCCCATTCCCCTTCATGTAAACAAATTAAAATCGCGAGGCTTTAACCAAGCAGAACTGATGGCACGTCGTTTTTGTGAATTGACGGCAATGCCATGCAAATCGCAATTATTGCGACGAGACAAGGATACTAAGGCGCAAATGCAAACCAAGAGCAAACAAGAACGTGAAGAGAATTTATCTAAAGCTTTTACAGTTCCGTTAAACCAACAGTCCAAGCAGCAAGATGTGATTCTATTTGATGATATTTATACGACTGGCGCAACTATCCGCGAAGCGATCGCCACTCTCGCCGCCAATAATATCAAAGTAAAAGGAGTTATCGTCCTAGCTCGTCCCCAATTCAAAAGCTAACAGATAATAGCTAAAAGCTTTTAGCTAATTATGAGGTTCAAGTTCAGATTTCATTTTTTCGAGAGTCATATTCATCTGCTCGAACATTTGCTGAGGCGTGATCCCAAAATTACCTAACTGATTTTCCAGTTGCTTTAGGGTCATCTGCGCCATAAAATCATCGGACAACTCAAACCGTTTCATAAAAATCTTATAACGATCCATCATCTCTTCCATTTTTTCGATAAAGAGAATTTTGCCCTCGCGATCAAACTTGCCATAACTACCGCCAAGCTGAGTTAGAGCTTGATAATCTTGAAATAGATTACGAGCCTCATGTTGAACGATTTCAGAATCAAAAAATGCCATTTTATTGCTCTGCTTTCTTTACATCTATTCTAATTTTACAATCTAGGTAAACTTTACAGAAATTAACTGAAGTGGAGATATCCACCCTTACAAAAAAAAGTCTCGCTGTGCGAGACTTTTTTTGTTTATAGCAAAGTTAAGGACATAAAACCAAGAAATAGCTAGGCGGGGCTTCGCCCCGCCTAGCTATTTCTTGACTGGGAAGAGAGTAACTCAATCATTGCTATAGAGACTTACAAGAAATTAATTATCCAAATAAAATCTAAAACCTTTGCGGCAGGCTAAGCTCGTCGCAACGGTTTTAGAGCAATTATTCTAAGTAAAGACTTTAGGTCATGATTGGAACAGCGCGATCGCGTTTTCTTGGTAAAAATCTCACTGAAACACGTTTTAAATTACATTTATCTTCAAGCTCGTGGACATAGTCAACGGCTTCGCCTCCATGTTCACGATCATCAAGCATTTCAAGTACGCTCAAAATTTCTGTGTCTAAGCCAGGCTGACCTATGAATAAATGCATTAGGGTTTCGCAATTATCATCGTCAGGATAGATCGGAATGTAGTAAATGTAAGGGGTTTCCATAATCTCCATAGTACTGCGTGGATTTAGTCACACTTTGAAATAATCTAAATTTTTGTAAATCTTAGATCGAAGTTATGGCAGTTAAGCCAAGTGCAACAAACATACAACATTGCATTAAAGCGTAAACTAGAAAACTACAATAGATATACAAAACACACGCCAAATCAGCAAATGCGATCGCTATACAGCAATTTACGATCACCCGAATCATAATAAATTCTTTGAAAGCATTGCTTTGCAACACTTTTAAAGAATTTATTGATTCGGGCTTGTAATTAAAGTGCTGTAGATCGCCTACGCAAACAAAGTGCGATTTATTTAATCATGCTCAACCCAGACCCAAATTCCATTCAACTCACCCAAGATGACTACGAGCGCTACTCGCGTCATCTGATCCTGCCTGAGGTTGGCGTAGAGGGACAAAAAAGACTCAAGGCTGCCAGCGTACTCTGTATCGGCACGGGCGGCTTGGGTTCCCCTTTATTGTTATATCTCGCTGCCGCAGGTGTCGGACGCATTGGCATCGTGGACTTCGATGTGGTGGACACATCCAACCTTCAGCGTCAAGTTATTCATAGCACTAGCTCAGTCGGTAAACCAAAGATCGAATCGGCAAAGGCACGAATCTTAGAAATCAACCCCTATTGCCAGATTGATCTCTACAACACCCATTTATCTTCAGCCAATGCGCTGGAGATCATGGCTCCCTACGACATCGTTGTCGATGGTACGGATAACTTCCCCACACGCTACCTTGTCAATGATGCCTGTGTATTACTAAACAAGCCTAATGTCTACGGCTCTATTTTCCGCTTTGAAGGACAGGCGACCGTCTTCAATTATGAGGGTGGACCCAACTATCGCGATCTTTATCCAGAGCCACCACCTCCAGGTTTAGTCCCCTCCTGCGCCGAAGGCGGCGTTTTAGGTATTCTGCCTGGCATCATTGGTGTCATCCAAGCTACTGAGACTGTCAAAATCATTCTCGGACAAGGAAACACGCTGAGCGGACGTTTGTTACTATACGATGCCCTCAAGATGACCTTCCGTGAGCTAAAGCTCCGTCCAAACCCAGTCCGTCCTGTAATCGAAGAATTAATTGATTACCAGATGTTCTGCGGTATTCCCCAACAACAAGCAAACGAAATGGAAGCACAACAGGCGATCGCCGAAATTACAGTTACCGAACTTAAAGCAATCATTGACGCTGGCGCTGAAGACTATGTGATCGTTGATGTCCGTAATCCCAATGAGTGGGAAATTGGCAAAATCCCTAACACAGTTCTAGTACCTTTGCCAGAAATTGAAAATGGCAATGGTGTAGAGAAAGTCAAGGCTTTGCTAAATGGGCATAAGTTAATCGCACATTGCAAAATGGGTGGGCGATCGATGAAGGCTTTGGGCATTCTCAAGCAAGCTGGTATTGACGGGATCAATGTACAGGGCGGCATTAATGCGTGGAGCGAGCAAATCGATCCTTCGATTCCCAAATATTAGAACCCATTTAAGCATTGAGCTAGATCCCCC
>JANNDZ010000658.1:0-3457 GCA_031378395.1 Pseudanabaena sp. OTE_75_metabat_487_sub | reverse complement strand
GCCCGCCACGATTGACTAGATCGCCACAAAACCAAAGACGATCCTGAGTCGGATCGAAGCGCAGTTTTTCGATCAGCGCAGCAAGGGCTTCGTAACATCCTTGAACATCGCCAATGGCGTAGATCGCCATGAAAGTTGCCTTGGTTGGTTAGAGTGAAATGTACAAGCAAAAACGGATAGATTTGCGCATCAATGCCCTGGATGACGTGCGGGAGAAATTAGCGCGAAATGCATTGACCTGCGAGAAATATTGAGAGAAAAGAGAACGATCTGATCCTGCCTTGAACGCCTCATTCCAAATAGTTGATAAAGAAGAGCAGATTTCAAGAATCTCGTTATCTTCGTTTTCTCCCAAATCTTGAAAATGAAATATATCTCCATTTATCAAAGACTTCCTACTTGGAGTTAGTTCAGCTTTGTAGTTATCTGGAATAACAACACCATCGCTTAGCAATACAGCTTCGCTAAATCTGGCTAAGGCAACATGCTCAATGTCCAAGAGTGCAGGTTCGTTCACAGGAGCCTTACCTAATGCTCTCTGAACACTGGAAATGGTTGCGTTATCAATAAGAACCTTAGCCATATGCAGAATCTAAGTACAATAACTTACTGAAACATAACTATGTATTAGACGGAATTTTTCTGTCTAATCTGACTATAGGTCATATAGGCTGAAAGTCAAGTTTCTACCTATGCTCCCTATACGGGATGTTATACAGAAAAATTCTGACTAAGCTCTAATTTTGGGATAACTAGGCAGAATTTTTCTGCCTAATCGCCTATTTGGCGTGTTAGCCCGACAATATCATGCATTATTTAGCTATAAACCTGAAACACTCGATACAAAGATACGTAAGTTGAGCCACAACCACGTAAACTTTTAGATCTGATCCCAGACTTAATTAGAGAAATTATTTTACTCTTTTGCTTTAGTTGCGATCGCCTCAACGATCTCTTTACTTCGTGCAACCAAAATTTGATTTACCTAAAAGAAAAGGGATAGTGCAAAGCACTACCCTTTTCTTTTAGGTAAATCGTCAAACGCTCCCCCCACAAAATATAAGACTCGCTATGCGAGTCTTATAACCTTAATAGCGATTAACTCGCCGAGAGTTGCTTCTTACAGGTATAGGAATCAACTCAGGCTGGGGCTGATTTTGTCCCAATAGGGCTTCCAGAACGCGATTTAGAATTTCGCCGATCTCTTTTATTGCTTTCTTGATCGCTTTCACTATGCTTGGCTCCCTATCATCGTCTAGGTTTATTTACTTAATCATAACAAATCTTTTCCTAAACAAATCTAAAGCTGACATTACAGTTGCCTTTCTAATCCAATTTCTTCCTCTAGAGGGACTAAAACGCAACTCGATCGCCTCGACTTTGCCATCTGGATGCGCGATCCCCACATAAATCAAGCCAACGGGTTTAGTCTCAGTACCACCATTTGGTCCCGCGATCCCCGTAATACTAATTCCCCAATCAGACTTGAGTTTTGCTTTGATCCCGATCGCCATTTGTTCAGCCACGATCGCACTGACTGCCCCATACTGATCAAGAATTTGGCGATCAACACCTAATAAATTAACTTTGACATCATTGCTATAACTAATTACGCCACCAAGGAAATAGCTAGAACTGCCAGAAACCTCAGTTAAAGCTTCACCTAACCATCCGCCCGTGCAGGATTCAGCAACTGCAAGAGTTTGCCCACACCCTTGCAAAAGTCTACCAGCAACACTCGCAAGCGTATCCTCATCAGTGCCATAGCAAAATTCGCCCGTGAGTTCACGGATCTCAGCTTCAACAGGAGCAATTAAAGCGATCGCCTCTTCTTGAGTATTTGCCCTTGCAGTAATTCGTAGTCTTGCTTGTCCATAATTGGCATAAGGCGCAACAGTGGGATTCTTGAGATCAAATAAGTGATTGACTTTCGTTGCAAGCGCCGACTCAGCAATGCCCCAGTACAGCAACACTTTAGAGTGAAATGTCCCTTGTCCATAGTTTCGGGATAGCAACAATGGTGCAGCAGTCTGCTCCCACATGGGATGCATCTCGCTAGGCACACCAGGAAAAGTCAGGATCAATAAATTGGGCTTCGGTTCCCAGATCATCCCTGGAGCAGTCCCAACGGGATTATGTAATATTTCTGCACCCTTGGGCAGTAGCGCTTGTTTGCGATTGTTAGGCGTGAGAGTTCGCCCCGTTTGCGCTGCCATCTGCTGGATACGCTCCCAAATTTCGGGACGTTCTTCGAGGGGTGTGTTGAAAAAATTAGCGATCGCTTCAGTCGTAAGATCGTCAGGTGTGGGACCAAGCCCACCAGTGGTAATAATTAAGTTCGAGCGACTAGCCGCAATTTCTAAAGCTTGATGAATGCGATCGGGGTTGTCACCGACAACGGTTTGATAAAAATGTGGCACTCCCAGCAAAGCAAGTTGCTGCGCTAAATACTGAGCATTACTATTGAGAATTTCGCCCAACAACAGCTCTGTGCCAATGCAAAGAATTTCCGCGCCAACATTCATATACTTGCTCTCACTGATTTATAAAAAATAAAAGGGGTGCGTCGCACCCCCTTTATTTTAGTTATCGATTTATTTTAGTTATTGATTTCCCGTCGCTTCGGCTTTTCGACATTGATCCGAGGACGCTCAACTTGTACTTGTTGTCGTTCAGGATCTGCATACTCTGCATTTCGGTCTTGATAATCGTCAGAATTTAAGTTAGGGGTTGGGTCAAAGACCTCAACTCTGGCATTATGTCCAGCTTCTTCGGCGGCAGTCATCACCACAGTCCGAACTGCTTGAATCGTCCGTCCCCCTTTACCAAAAATTCGCCCCCGATCTTCTGGATCGAAAGCAACTCTGATCCAGACGCGATCGCTTTTGCTATTTGACTCAAAATCTACCCGAAGCGCCTCTGGATGAGCTAATAATGGCTTCAGCAAAAAACTAATTAAGGCGTTATAGTCTGGCACAAGTTTAGATTTGCACGAATTTAGAATTAATTCAAAAATTAAGCAGTAACGAGATCGAATACCTTCGCTTTTTCGAGGATGCGACGTACTGTGTCAGTAGGTTGAGCGCCTTGCTTAATGCGAAGGACGATCGCAGGTACATCGAGTTGGGTTTCTTTAGTACGTGGGTTATAGAAACCGAGTTCAGCAAGAGGACGACCATCGCGACGGCTGGTGCTGTTTACGGCAACGATGCGATAGCTGGCTTCAAATTTCTTGCCAAATCGCTTTAATCTCAACTTCATCATGGGTTTATGGCTCTAGTGTCTGGGGGTGATCTAGTTCAATATTTTAGCAGGCTTATCAATATAGCATTATTTGATGGCTGAAATCGCAGCAATTCTGTATAAAACCAATTTTGGGTTGTCCAGCGCCGACGGCGCTAGACAACCCAAAATTGGTTGTGATGAAAGTCAGCCGTAGGCTGACTTTCATCACAAC
>JANNDZ010000620.1:0-2071 GCA_031378395.1 Pseudanabaena sp. OTE_75_metabat_487_sub | reverse complement strand
TCATCAAATACAACTGCACAAACTTTTCAAGAATATCCCAACCGTGAGAAGCCACTTTATCTCAATGTGGTGCAAAATTGCCAAGCTTGGGCAGGAATGGAGAGTTTAGCGCTAGAGATTGGGGCGGCAAATCCTGATGCGTTGGCAAAGGTGCGATCGCTAGCTCCTGAGCGCTTAATTTTAGCAAGAAGTATTTGGGCAAATAGTCAAGGCAGTGGTCAGGCAAATCATCAGAGCATCGAAAATTTAGCAGCAATTCTCAATGCGGGGTTAGATGCCAATGGTGGCGGTTTGATTTTGCCTGTCAATCAGGACGCGCTAGCGATCGGTGAACCAGCCCAATTAGTGCGATCGCTACGGGATGAAGTCAATCAGGCGATCGCGGTAACCCCTCATCATCGTCCCGCCTGCGATTTGTGGATGCCAAATGTTTGTTTGCTCGATCAAGCAGGACATCCCAAGGCAAATCTCATCTTGCAATTGTTTGACATTGGCTGCATTACCTTTGAAGAAACCGTACAAGCCTCTGGTCAAATTTTCCCCTACTACATCGATTTACGGCGGATTATCTCCAATCCTCAAGTATTTGATGCAGTAATTGGTACTTATGCCGAGATCTTGCAAAATCTTAAATTCGATCGCATTGCAGGGATTCCCTATGGCTCGTTACCCACGGCTTCAGGCTTAGCATTGCGTTTAAATTTCCCATTGATTTTTCCGCGCAAGGAGGTGAAAGCCTATGGAGCCAGACGCTTGATCGAGGGCAACTATGTGGCAGGAGAAACCATAGTCGTCGTTGATGATATTTTGATTTCTGGCAAGAGTGCGATCGAGGGAGCGCAAAAAATCGAAAGCTGTGGATTAAAGGTGCATGATATCGTCGTATTTATCGATCATGAGTCGGGAGTATGCGATCGCATTCAAGCAAGTGGATATTCACCCCACGCGGTGTTAAAAATCTCTGAAATAAATGAGACACTATACCAAGCAGGGCGTATAACTGAGAAACAATTTGTTGCTTTGTCGCATTCTTAAATACCGTGAGTATGAGTTGGTCGTTGACCAACTCATACTCACAATCCCATCCTTAAAATATCGCGAGTATAAATTTGTCGTAGACAAATTTATACTCGCAAGCTCATCCTTACAGGTTATTGATTAGAGTTACGCATGTTCAAAAGAATTAGTCTGTTACTTGTTGCTGCGGCAGCTGTCACGTTCGCGCCGATCGCCAATCCTACACTTGCAGCCCAATCATCTAAGCCTGCTCCAGCCGAACTGGAGAATGTCGTATTTGCTCTGGACAAAGCTGCCAGCAAGCAAGATATCGAAACGGTGATGAAATATTATGCTCCGACTTTCAATCATTCCGATGGGCTAAACCGCGATCGCTACAAACAGTTGTTGAGCCAACTCTGGCAACGATATAAAAATATTTCCTATCGCACTGAAATTTCAAAATGGGAAAAGCAAGGTGACTTAATTACTGCGGAAACAGTAACTATGATCCAAGGAGTGCGGGGAGCCGAGAATGATAACTTCAAATTGGATGCCAGACTGATTTCCACGCAGACTTACAAAAGTGTCAATGGTCAATTACAAGTTGTTTCTCAACAAGTGTTAGCCGAAAATTCTTCGCTGAGTTCTGGTGACGCACCACCTCCTGTTAAGCTCAAAATCCCTGAGCTGATTGGTGTGGGTCGTCAATATGTCCTTGATGCGATCGTTACGGAGCCACTCGGCACAAGTTTATTACTCGGTGCAGCGATCGAAGAACCTGTAGAAGCTAAAAATTATTTGAATGAAAATATGATCGATCTGCGTCCTTTACGTGCAGGTGGTCTGTTCAAAATTGGTCAAGCTCCTTTTTCGTCAGGCGATCGCTGGATATCTGTAGTGTTGGTACGCGAGTCGGGCATTACGATCACAAGTCAACGTTTGCGCGTCACCAAAGATTTTACGGGCAATCAATATACACCTCTACCTGAGCCAGATACGACTCCAAGTCGTGTCCGCCCACGTCCTAACAGTGATCAAACACTCTAAATAAGAAAGCAACCTTCGGCTTTCT
>JANNDZ010000597.1:0-9100 GCA_031378395.1 Pseudanabaena sp. OTE_75_metabat_487_sub | reverse complement strand
AGAACAAATGGATCGCTGCTTTTGGTTCGGTAAAGGATTAATTAATTTATGGCAAATCAAATCTGGCAATGGATCGCTGAGCCGCTAGCGCTGGAATTCATGCGAAATGCCTTAATTGCAGGTGGCTTAGCAGGAATTATTTGTCCAGCGATCGGATGCTTTTTGATCGTGCAACGAATGGCGTTACTAGGCGATGTGATGACGCATACTGTCATGCCAGGCATGGCGATCGCATTTTTTTGGAGGATTGATGTAGCGATCGGCGCATTTATATCGGGGATTGGGAGTGCATTTTTGATTGCATGGTTGCGATCGCAGACTCGCGTTAAGGTTGATGCAGCGATGGCGCTGACTTCTTCAAGCTTTTTTGCGATCGGCATTTTGTTGATTTCATTGCTCAAAATCAAGATTGATCTGCATGGCTTTTTGTTTGGCGATATTCTCAGCGTTTCCCAGACTGATACGATTCGCGCAGGAATTATTACAGTGATCGTGCTGGCTGCGATCGCGATGTTTTACAAGCAATTATTGTTTTATACCTTTGATCGGATTGGGGCGCAGGCTTTGGGATTGCCAGTTAATCTGATCTATTTGGGATTGATGGCAGGGGTAACTTTGACGATTATTGCCAGTATGCAAACGATGGGCGTGGTGTTGGTGGTGTCACTATTAGTTGGCCCCGCCATTACCGCCTATTTATTAGTTAAGGAATTGCATCAGATGATTTTTGTGGGGTCAGGTTTAGGTGTTACGGCAAGTGCGATCGGTTTGTATGCCAGTTACTATTTAAATTTGCCTTCGGGCCCTGCGATCGTTTTAGCGGTGCTGTTGCTATTTTTATTGACCTTAGTTTTTAGTCCCAGTCAAGGCTTACTCACAGGCAAATAAAAAGCGGCGCGATGCGCCGCTTTTTATTTTTCTATAAAAGGCAGCGCATCGCGCTGCCTTTTATAGTTTTGATTTATGCTTCAGTTGTTTCTTCGGTTGCGCTTTCTTCAGATGCTTCAGCTACTTCAGCAATAACTTCTTCCACGACTGGTTGTGGTTTGGTTGGCTTAGGGCCTCTAACCAAAGCGAGATTTACGGGAGCTTTGACTTCTTCGTCCCTTCCGCCTCTTTTATCTCTCTTGCCTTTACCACCATCACGCCCATCACGACCAGAAGAACGCCTTTTGTCGGAGTCGTCAGACTGTCTAACGCTAGGAGTGGTTTCGTTGGTTTCGGGGGTTAGCTGACGGTCTGCTTTTTTGATAGGACGTTCTACCATTGTTAATTCCTAATTACTTGATGTATTTGTATCCTAGCCTGTTTGGGCATACTCTCGCGAACAAAACTAGAAAGGGCGCAAAGCGCCCCCATAAAACCCTAAAAGTAGAGATGGCGCAAAGCGCCACCTCTACTTTTAGTTAGAAGCTTAATTTGCGATCGCTTCAAAATCATGGATCTATTTTCTATCCCTAGCGTTATCGATAGACTTAGAGATTCCGTAGTTAGGAATACAAAATCACAGTTTGACTAGCACTTAATCTCAAATCATTCTAAGCAATGATGAAAAAGTTAGCCAATGACAAATCACTATCCCGTTGTAATTGTTGGCGGTGGTCAGGCAGGTCTATCCATGAGCTATTGCTTAAAGGAAAGAGGATTAGATCATATAGTTTTTGAGAAGAATCAGATTGCCAATGCATGGCGATCGCAGCGTTGGGATTCCTTTTGTTTGGTAACTCCAAATTGGCAATGTCAGCTTCCTGGATATCCCTATAAAGGTAATGAACCAGAAGGTTTCATCAAAAAAGATGAAATCGTTGCCTATATCGAAAATTACGCGCGATCCTTTAATCCACCGATTAAGGAAGGCGTGGAAGTACTAAATTTGCGACGAGGCGATCGCGGTATTTTTGAAGTGACGACGAGTATTGGTGATTACACTGCCGATCAGGTTGTCGTAGCCGCAGGAGCCTATCATCAGCCCAAGATTCCTAAAATCTCGGAGCGCTTGCCAAACCATATTTTGCAGGTTCATTCCTCAAAATACAAAAATCCTGAATCTCTTCCCGATGGCGCTGTTTTGGTGATTGGTACTGGACAATCAGGCTGTCAAATTGCCGAAGATTTACATCTGGCAGGGCGCAAAGTGCATCTATGTGTCGGTAGTGCGCCGCGATCGCCCCGTCGTTATCGCGGTAAGGATGCAGTGGAATGGCTAGATCTGATGGGATATTATGACCTATCGATTTATCAGCATCCCCAAAAAGAGAAGGTACGGAGCAAGGCTAACCACTATCTCACAGGGCGTGATGGTGGGCGAGAAATTGATTTGCGGAGCTTTGCTTTAGAAGGAATGCAATTGCATGGCAGATTAAAAAATATTGCTAGCAATAAATTGGAATTTTTCAATGACCTCAAGCAAAATCTTGATGGTGCTGATGCAGTTTCCGAGAGCATTAAGAAAACGATTGATAATTTTATTGCTAAAAATAATCTTGATGCGCCCCTTGAGCCTCCCTATCAACCCGTCTGGCAACCAGCAATGAATATTCCCGACCTAGATTTGGCTGAGGCGAATATTACAACCGTGATCTGGTGTACAGGCTTTCAATCGGATTTCAGTTGGATCGAGATTCCCGTATTTGATGGCAAGGGTTACCCCTGTCACGATCGCGGTGTGACGGATATCAAAGGGCTGTACTTTTTAGGATTACCTTGGCTCTATACATGGGGTTCGGGTAGATTCTCTGGAGTTGCTAGAGATGCTACTTATCTTGCCGACTACATCATGGCGCGACGCAAGGTTTCCCATGTGAGCGATTGGACTGTAGTTAACGAGTTTTTGCTCGGTTCATGACTACCTATCGAAATCGATAGGTAAGCGATCGCATTTTGATAATTCCTTAAAGAAAGCGATCGCCTTCCTATCGATAAAGATAGAGTTCTCTTTTTCGTAACCAGAGATACAAAATAGAACCTTGTCTAACAACTAATCTGGCTTCAAGTTCAGCTTTTAGCTTTTTGAGATTTTCTAATTTAAATATTACGTTGAGGAATAATAATGCCTGAAGTAACTACTCCCGCCCATCAGACTGGCGATTTCTTTGTGAACTATGAAGAGAAAGTATTTGAAGATGTCAAAGCTGAACCAGGGGAGAAAGCCCTAGTCACATTCCATACAGTTGCCTTTGAAGGTTCAATCGGTTTTGTAAACCTCCTTCAAGCAACGCGCCTACTTCGTAAAGGTTTTGAAACTTCGATTTTGCTTTATGGTCCTGGGGTAACTCTGGGCGTACAGCGCGGTTTCCCAAAACTAGGTGATGCCGCCTTCCCTGGACATCAAAATTTTAACGATCAAATCACTAAATTCATGTCTGAAGGTGGCAAAGTCTATGCTTGTCGCTTTGCATTACAGGCTCTCTATGGACATGGAGAACCTTCGCTAATTCCTGGGATTCGCCCAATTAGTCCTCTGGATGTATTGGATATCATTCTTTTACATCGTAAAGATAACGCCTTCATTCTTGATACTTGGACTCTCTAGGAACTAGATAAATCGTGGATTACTCACGCAAAGTTAGAGCCGCCGCTGTCCAGATCAGTCCTGTGCTGTTTAGTCGCGATGGCACGACTGAGAAGGTCTTGCAAGCGATCGCAAACGCCGCTAAAGAAGGTGCTCAGATTGTCGTCTTCCCTGAGACCTTCGTTCCCTACTATCCCTACTTTTCCTTCGTCCAGCCACCAGTAATGATGGGAAAAGAACATATGCGACTTTATGACGAAGCTGTGGTGGTTCCTAGTCCTGTGACTGATGCGGTTAGTCAAGCAGCGCGATCGCATGGCATCGTTGTCGTATTGGGAGTAAATGAGCGGGACGGAGGTTCTCTCTATAACGCCCAATTGATTTTCGATGCTGATGGCTCACTATTATTGAAGCGACGTAAAATCACGCCGACCTATCATGAGCGGATGGTATGGGGACAGGGCGATGGCGCAGGTTTGAAGGTAGTGGATACTGCGGTTGGGAAAGTGGGCGCTCTTGCTTGTTGGGAACATTACAATCCTTTGGCGAGATTTTCATTGATGTCTCAGCATGAGCAGATTCACTGCGCTCAGTTCCCAGGATCATTGGTTGGACAGATATTTGCTGATCAAATTGAAGTCACGATTCGCCATCATGCGCTGGAGTCTGGATGCTTTGTAATTAATGCTACTGGTTGGCTGTCGGCAGAGCAAGTTGCGCAAATCACAACTGATGAGAAACTCCAAAAAGCTCTCAGTGGTGGTTGCAACACTGCGATCATTGGGCCAGAGGGGAATCATCTCTGTCCACCAATTACGGAAGGTGAAGGTATGGCGATCGCAGATCTAGATTTCTCGCTGATCACAAAGCGGAAACGGATGATGGACTCAGTTGGACATTATGCGCGTCCAGACCTGCTCCAAGCTCATTTAAATGCTGAACCATATTCAGGATTTCAGATCGCAAATTTTGATGAGAGCGTCACCCTTAATGAATAAGCAACAACTGATTACCGAACTACAAACTAAGGGTTTGCAACTAGTCGATCGCCAAAATGATCGCGAAAGCGATCGCCAAATGGGAGCGAATGGTCGCAAAGGTGGTGCTGGCCCGTCGGATCACAAGGCGATCGCTATTGATGGTACGACGGTAATGGTTCCAGTTTTCAACAGTTCGGCAGCAAGTTCTCCTTACACTGTGGAAATCAATGCCGAAACTAATGAGATGATCTTGGAATCGGGCAAAACTGCGATCGCGCCCATTTCTTTTCCGAAATCACCTAGTTTCTATAACCTCACCACCAGCGATGGGATTCCCTATTGGAAAATCGCTCTCTTACATAGCCATGATGTACTAGCTACAACGGTTTTGCAAACCTGTATGCGCTATAACAATACTGATACTTCTTGCCAATTCTGTGCGATCGGGCAATCTCTTGAAGCAGGGCGTACCATATCTCGGAAAACTCCTTCTCAACTCGCGGAAGTTGCCGAAGCTGCTGTGCGGCTGGATGGTGTCAAAAATATGGTGATGACCACAGGCACACCAAATACTAGCGATCGCGGTGCTGCTTATTTAACGGAATGTGCAAAAGCAATCAAAGCAAAAGTGGATATTCCGATTCAAGCCCAATGCGAACCTCCCGATGATTTCATCTGGTTTGAACGTATGAAAGCCGCTGGTGTTGACACGTTAGGAATGCATCTGGAAGCTGCTGACCCAAAAGTTCGCGCCAAAATCATGGCGGGAAAAGCTAGTGTGCCCCTTGAATATTATTTTGAAGCTTTCGCTGCTGCTGTGAAAGTGTTTGGTTGGGGACAAGTCAGCACCTATCTCTTGGCTGGGCTAGGCGATAGTTTAGAAACTCTAGTAGAAACCTGCGATCGCCTAATTAACATCGGCGTTTATCCCTTTGTGGTTCCCTTTGTCCCGATTAGCGGCACACTATTAGCTAATCATCCTGCACCAACAACAGAATTTATGTTTGCTGTTTACGAGCAGGTGGGAGCATTGCTAAGGCGATCGCATATGTCTTCAGCCGATATCAAAGCAGGATGCGCAAAATGTGGCGCTTGTTCAGCACTTTCTCTTTTTGAATAAGACCCTCACCCCTAGCCCCTCTCCCAGAGGGAGAGGGGAACAAGAATTTGACTCACTCCTCTTCTCCTGCGGGAGAATGAGCTGGGGGATGAGGGCAGAATATTAAATTTAGGGGTAATTATCATGACTTCCGATTACATCTTCAAACTCGCATCCACACCACAAGAAATCGACGCATATTTTGAACTTCGCAAAGCAATCTTTGTCGAAGAACAGTATGTATTTGAAGAGAATGATGTTGATGACATCGATGCGATCGCCTATCCGATTGTGGCCATTAACCCTGAGAATAATCAAGTTGTGGGCGTTGTCCGCATCTATGAAACCGAAAAAGGCATCTGGTATGGCGGTAGATTAGGCACTCATAAAGATTATCGACGGGGTTGGCAAATTGGCAAAGGCTTGATTTACAAAGCAGTGACTACCGCGAACACATGGGGCTGCGATCGCTTTTTCGCCACAGTCCAAATTCAGAATGTACGCTTCTTCCAACGTCTACATTGGGAATCGCTTGAGGAAATGACGATCTGCGATCGCCCGCATCACTTTATGGAAGCTGACCTTAATTTTTATCCCCCAAGTGATGAA
Organism: Pseudanabaena sp. OTE_75_metabat_487_sub; assembly: GCA_031378395.1. Classification (GTDB taxonomy): domain Bacteria; phylum Cyanobacteriota; class Cyanobacteriia; order Pseudanabaenales; family Pseudanabaenaceae; genus Pseudanabaena. The sequence continues at coordinate 2,901 of JANNDZ010000597.1, read as the reverse complement.
ATCCGTCCTGCATTTCCATCTCAAATCCGCGAGGCTTCATAGATGCTAGCGGAACTCGCAGCTAAGCTTAGGCAGTCTATGGGTATCTTGCATAAACAGGATATTCAGATTACGGCAAGAGGTTTAGGTGAGCAATGGAATCAGGCAATTCTGTTAGGCGATGACTGTGCGGCGATTCGAGATCGTGATGGCTATTTGTTACTGGCTGCCGAGGGCATGTTACCGCAATTAATCGAGACTGATCCTTGGTTTGCGGGTTGGTGTGCTGTGATGGTCAATGTCAGTGACATTTACTCGATGGGGGGTGAGCCGATCGCAGTTGTCGATACTCTGTGGAGTCAATCGACCGACTCTATTTCAGAATTATTAGCAGGGATGAAAGCAGCGGCTATTGCCTATCAAGTGCCGATTGTCGGTGGACATACTAATTGCCGTAGCCCCTATAATGCTTTGTCAGTGGCGATTCTGGGACGCGCTCAAAAGTTGCTTACCAGTTTTAACGCTCAGCCTAATGATGTATTGTTAGCTGCGATTGATATGCGCGGTCAATTTCATCCCGACTATCCCTTTTGGAATGCGGCAACTAAAGCCGATCCGCAGCAACTACGCGAGAATCTCTCAATTTTGCCTTGTTTAGCCAAATCAGAATTATGTGACACCGCCAAAGACATCAGTATGGGCGGTATTATCGGCACTTTATTAATGCTCACTGAAACTTCTAATTGTGGTGCAATTCTTGATTTAGATAGGATTCCTTGTCCTGAGAATGTGCCCTTTGAGCGTTGGCTGATTTCGTTCCCTAGTTATGGATTTTTATTGAGCGTGCGCCCTGAAAATGTAGAAGCAGTTCAAGTTCTTTTTCATGCTCAAGATTTGGCTTGTGCTGTGGTCGGGGGGATTCAATCTAATTCAGAAGTGATCTTGCGATCGCAAGGTGAGTCAACTCTATTCTGGGACTTCTCTCAGCAATCTCTAACGGGTTTCAGCAATTCCTTTCAGGATGCGTCCCGCCGCAAAGACAAATAATTGTTAAGCGATCGCAAAGCGTTGTAAATCCACTCTCTTTTCCGTATAACACCCCCAGTTAGATGTGTTATACGGAAAAATTCTGTATATCACGCAAAATTGTTGTGTTACCCAGAAAGTTTCTGTATAATTACCATAATCAAGGTTGTTATGCTGAAAGTTTCAGTATAATTACTAGTTAGGTTACTTTAAGTGTTGGTGAGGAGTTAGCCTGTAAGCTATCTGTAAAATGCTTGAGTCATGAGAAAAGTAGAAGTTGTCTCACATAACCCAAAGTGGCAAGAGGCGTTTGAGGTTGAGTCGAAATGTGTTGCTGATGCCTTAGGCGAAAATTTTGTTGCCATACACCATATTGGCAGCACAGCAATTCCCAGTATTTATGCAAAGCCCATCATCGATCTATTAGTCGAGGTCAAAGACATTTTTAAAGTAGATGAGCAGAGTTTAGCAATGGAGGCACTTGGGTATGAAGTGATGGGTGAGTTTGGAATTTCTGGTCGTCGATTCTTCCTTAAAAACAGTCAAGAAGGTATCAGAACGCATCATATTCATATCTTTGAAGTTGCTTCAGCTCAGGTAGAACGTCATTTATCATTTCGAGATTACATGATTGCCCATCCTGAAGACGCGCAGAAATACAGTGAGCTAAAGCGCAAGTTGGCAAGAGAACATCCAGCAAATATTGATGGGTATATGGATGGCAAAAATGGGTTTATCGAAGCAATAGATCAGAAAGCAGTGCAGTGGCGCACACTAGCAATAAAATAACGGTAGCCAGAAACCTAACCAGCGCTTGCACGCGGAACGGTGGCATACGCTATCAGTTATGATGCAAAGTGTAAGTCCGTCCGGTGAAGCGCAAGCCGTTCTGCCGCTTGCATTTCGGGTGGTGTTAGTAGTTTGACGGTGGTTGGTTACCGTTTAAAATTAACTTGTTTCTAGAATTGTCATGCAACGCACTCATGAAGGCTCCCGCAATTTTCACGCTCCGTCAATCAGGTGCAGATGACGCACCACTTTTCTACCGCGTTATCGATCAAACAATGCGCGAGTTTATCGTCGCAACTTGGGGTACATGGAACGAAGGGCGAGTTCAACGAGAATCTTATGAAAAAAGCCGTTCCCCAAATGCTCAAGTTATTCAAGTTGGTGGAATTTCTGCGGGCGTGTTTGTTGTCGAACGATGTCCAACACATATTCAACTTGAACAAATTTATCTTTTACCTGAATATCAACGAATGGGTATCGGGACAGTGTTACTTAACGCCCTGATTTCGGAGGCATCGCAGTCCAAGATTTCGGTTCACCTCCGCGTCATGGCAGTCAATCCAGCCAAAAGTTTCTATGAACGACTTGGTTTTATTGTCACTGAAGCAACGCCAGACTTCTTTTTCATGGAGAAAAATCCGTACCCCTCGTTAAACTGTTGAAAAAATAGATTATCGTTAACAGCAGCAGAACAACCGCGCTGCACCGGAACGTATCAATATAGTCGGTTGAGTTGCAAAGGTTATCTGCGTCCGGTGAGCGCGACCGTTATACAGATCATGCTATTGGCGAGGATGTAGCTGAGGATTTATCTGAGAGAAGTAAAGTTAAAATAGTTTGTGTGCCCTTTACAGAGATTTCTTACAATGACTCAGGAAAATCTCTTGGACTTTGATAAAAACAAGTTTTTGCCAGTCAGTAACTACGATGTCAAGATAAAGTTCCTTGTGCCTGGGTATGAGACGATTTTTAATATTATGCTCGCTCTGTTACACCAGAAATTGCCAGAGCAATCAAGTTTACTCATCGTCGGAGCCGGGGGTGGGTCTGAACTCAGCGTGTTTGGTTGCGGTTCGCAGTGGCAATTTACTGGAGTTGATCCATCTG
>JANNDZ010000554.1:0-6106 GCA_031378395.1 Pseudanabaena sp. OTE_75_metabat_487_sub | reverse complement strand
GAAATTTCCGTTGTGCTTTGCTTGCTACCTTCGGTATTATGTCTGTAATGCTATTCATTTGGTGTTTTGATTCAACACTTGCACCTTATACGATGAATAGCTTTTTTTCTCGTTTTTCAAAACTGTCCGAAGTATTGATCTATAGGCACTAGTGTTACTTTGCTACTCTATCCAGCAAAAGTTCAAGCACAGTTCGATCCAAATCTTATCAATCAACAAACTCCTCAAAGCCCAGTAGATATTCCAAACAGCGCTCCAAACATTAATATTCCTGCATCAAATTTTCCTTTAGGAGATATCAATCAACAGGGAGGAATTATTAACAATAACGGATTATCAGGACAACAAATCAATTGTGGACGAGCTTGCCTGTATTTCTATACTGATTTTTCTAAAAATGATGCTCGATTTGGCGCAGGAATTAATATTCCACTTTTCGCACCCGAAAATGAATTAACCACCGCCCAATCAAAAAAGACTCTTTATGACGTAGAAAGTGGTTATATCAAATCTATTTCAGAGGCTTGTCAAACTAAAGACATTATACGAGCAGAACTTAGCGCAAAAGGACTAGCCCGAATTTGGAATGTCGATTATAAAACTTTACTTCGTCCTAGCTGCGGCTAGTACCGTTATGTATAAATTTACTATCTCTTTACTAAAATATTTCGCCTTCTTCGTCCTTGGCATATGCCTCACATTTCCCTTGTCAGCAATGTTTGGCACGATCGCAATTCTCCTAACCTACCTCCCGCTCATCTGGCAAATTCTTTGGCGGACAGGGTTAGGGTTAATGATGCTGACTGCGATCGCCTTATTTCTACAAGCTCTAAAAAACTGAACAAGCGATCAATTCATTTCTGGATCTTAAATTTCTCCAGAGATCCCAAGCGATCGCAATTAATTTCTTCTGATATTTATTTCATTGGAGCTTAGCGACGGGATAATCGGTTAATAATTGGCGTTGAGTGAGTAAATCGATCGCAGTTACTAGCAATTCACGCTTATCGCTAATGCTAAATAAAACTTTGAGTCGATCGCAATCGGGCTGACCTAAAGGATTAAGTACAGCGATCGCCTGTGGCATTCCTTCGCCATTAGCGTCCTCTTGTAATGGTTGAAAAGTATCTTTAGCTTTTTGCCCGAATTGCATGACTATGCGATCGCCGTCAAAACTTACTTCTGCTGCACCGATGGGACGACTTTCTAATTCACCAATGGTGAGCGCAATTTCGGGTTGATTTGGTTGAGTGGCTCTGAGTAATAGCTCCACAGGACGGCGAGTGGGATAGACCTGTCCTCGTCGAAATAGTTGCTGATATTTCCACTGTTCCGCACTGCGATCCCAATAGCGAATGGCATAGGAATGAAATAGATAATCTTGAAGGCTCACACCTTGACTGAGCATCAAAGCGCCATGGGCGATCGCTTCAAAGGGTCTATGACTATATACTTTCCCCATTTTAAAATAGTCTTCGACAAATGAAACTACCGATGGAATCAGCGTACAACCACCGACTAAAAGAATATGTTTAATATCCCCTTTGAGAATTCCTTTATTAAAGGAGCGATTGATTAATTCATCAATCGCTAATTGGAGAACCCGATAAAATCCTTTGCGTTCTAATAACTTCTCTAATTGTTGACGAGTATAAGTAATCTCGATCGCTGTTTGCGTAGTCAGATCAAAAAAGATTTCGGAAGCTATGTCTGTCTCTGAAAGTGTGATTTTAATCCGTTCCATCAAGAACTTAAGAATGCTTAAATTCGCGACTGCATTTGTATCAGCAATTTCTTTACGACTTTCAAAATAATCTTGGACTAACCATTGATCGATATCTTCGCCACCGATTGTATAACCTGTCTTCGTGATTACTTCGGCTTTATGCTCTGTCCATTCACTGCGATTGACACCGATTTGATCTCCCCATTTGGCAATGTTTTCACTTTTCGGTAATCGCACCAGTGATAAATCTAATGTGCCACCACCAAAATCGATTACTAATACTAGCGCACTGGGAGCGATCGCCTCATAGCCAAGAGCTGCCGCAGTCGGTTCATCCAGAATCCGAATCCGAGGCATTTGTACAGTTGGCAGATGGGTTGCAAATATCTCAGTACTAGATACCTCCAGCCATCGCAAATATTTCTCATAGGATTGTACTGGAGCGGTTAAGATTATTTCCGATGCAAAAATTTGTTGCGATCGCAGTTCCTTTGACAGTTCACGCAAAAACTGATTGCCTAACCATTCAGGCGTGACTCTAACACCATCGAGTTGAGGGACGTAACTTACATTTGCTACTAATCGCCGCTTGATTTGATTAAATAATCTAGGTTGGGGGCGATCTTTACCTTGATTGATAACCCGCTGACCGATTTCGACTATTTCTGCTTGGGCATTTTGCACATATACCAACGATGGTACAAGACCATTTAAAGGCGCAGGACGATTAAGATTCGCAAAAATCATGGTTTCAGGCTGATTTGTAGCAATATTCCATCGCGCAATCACCGTGTTACTACTACCAAAATCAATGGCGATCGCATTCATATTTTTACTCTTCAGCAACACCAAGCGATCGCAGCTTAGCCAATAATTGATTAACCTGTTCTTGGGCAATATTCGCACGTTGGCGATCGATATCAGCCTGTTCCTCAGTCGTGAGATAGCGATCGCCATAGGTGGGCAGATGTTTGAGATCTATTTGTAGCATCGGCTTAAACTCAAATGTGTCATCTCTATCTGGCTTTTATTATAGGAGATCGCAAATCTCTCCACAAAAATCGCGATCGCTTGCAGCGAAATCTATACATTCATACATTATTTTCTCGCTCTATACCAATCAAGTGCGATCAATTTGGTATCTTGTTTACCCGTTTGATAAATCTACCTTAGGTATGATGGGGTAAATCTAAAAGTATTTATCTAAAATAATCATGAGCGGAAACGAGTCACGCATTCAAGCCATTTATCAGATCACCAATCGCGAGCCAATGCCCAAGAAAGCACCAAAGCGCTTGGAAGAACTGTGGGCGACCGATGTGTTTACTCTGAGCAAGATGCAAGAATGTCTTCCTAAGACAGTCTTCAAATCGATCAAGAAAACGATTCTAACTGGTGAAACTCTTGATAGCTCAGTAGCTGACGCGATCGCCTTAGCGATGAAAGATTGGGCAATCTCCAAAGGCGCATTGTATTACGCCCACGTCTTTTATCCTTTGACCAACATTACTGCTGAGAAGCATGATGGCTTTATCTCAGTTCAGAGCGATGGTTCGGCAATCACCGAATTTGCAGGTAAAGTCCTAGTCCAAGGTGAGCCTGATGGTTCTTCATTCCCCAACGGCGGTATCCGTTCTACCTTTGAGGCGCGTGGTTATACAGCATGGGATGTGACTAGCCCTGCTTACATCATGGAAACCGACAATGGTTCCACCCTCTGTATTCCTACAGTTTTCGTGTCTTGGACTGGTGAAGCTCTAGACAAGAAAACCCCATTGTTGCGATCGAATGCAGCCATGAACAAAGCAGCCACCAAAGTCTTAAAACTGATGGGTGAGAAAGACATTGCTCCCCTCAACTCAAGCTGTGGTGCTGAACAAGAGTATTTCTTGATTGATTCTAATTTTGCCAATGCTCGTCCCGACATTTTGCTAACTGGTCGCACCCTATTTGGTAAGCCATCGGCTAAGGGACAACAATTTGACGACCATTACTTTGGCGCAATTCCTGAGCGTGTGCAAGTCTTCATGCAAGATGTTGAAGAACGCTTGTATCGCCTTGGCATTCCTGCCAAAACTCGCCACAACGAAGTTGCCCCTGGTCAATTTGAAATCGCACCATTTTTTGAAGCTGCTAATGTAGCGACTGATCACCAGCAAATGATCATGACTCTGCTTCGTTTCACAGCGAAGAAACATGGGTTTGTTTGCTTACTCCACGAAAAGCCATTTGCGGGTATTAATGGCTCTGGTAAACACGTCAACTGGTCAGTTGGCAACTCTACTCAAGGTAACCTACTTGACCCAGGTGATACACCTCACTCCAATGCTCAATTCTTGGTTTTCTGTGGTGCAGTCATTCGTGGCGTTCACAAATATGGACCTCTGCTCCGTGCTGTAGTTGCAACTGCTGGCAATGATCACCGTTTAGGTGCAAACGAAGCTCCTCCTGCGATTATTTCGATGTATCTGGGTTCGCAACTTGAGGATGTATTCGAGCAGATTCTTCAAGGCGACCTGAAGAGTTCATCTGCCAAAGGTTCGATGAATATTGGCGTTGACACCTTGCCAATCTTGCCAAAAGATCCAGGCGATCGCAACCGTACTTCACCATTCGCTTTCACTGGCAACCGCTTTGAGTTCCGTGCTGTGGGTTCTAATCAATCCGTAGCTGGACCACTCGTCGCCATGAACACCATCCTTGCTGAGTCTCTCGACTGGATAGCTGAAAAGCTTGAAGGAGCAATGGCTAAGGGTGCTAACTTGAATGCTGCGATTACTTCAGTTCTTAAAGAAGTAATGGAACTTCATGGCGCAGTAATTTTTAATGGTAACGGCTACTCTGAAGAATGGCATAAACTCGCTGTAGAGCGTGGCTTAGCCAATCTTCGCGCTACCCCCGATGCATTACCTGTTCTCAAGGAATCTTACATCGAAGAATTGTTTAGCAGAGAAGGTGTTTTAACTCCTGTTGAGTTAGCTAGCCGCTTTGAAACTTACGCTGAACAGTACATTCTCTCGATTGAAGTTGAAGCTAGACTTGTTGTCAGCATGGTCAAAACTTTGATTTATCCTGCGGCAACCCGTTATCTTACTGATCTTAGCAATACTTCTCTGAGTCTGAAGGAGCTTGGTGTTGATTTCGACAAGGAAACCATTGAAAAAGTTGCTTCTCTGACTAAGCTTGCGATCGATGGAGTTAGCAAGCTCAGTGATGCTTTGACAAAACATGATTTTGCTAATGTCGAAGATCATATGCAGTATCTCTCACATACTGTGCGACCTTTGATGGATGGAATCCGTGGCTATGTTGATGCCTTGGAAGGTGAAGTTGCCGATGACCTATGGCCATTGCCTACATACCAAGAAATGCTTTTCATTAAGTAATTTCAATTTCTACAACCAATAAAAAAGCGGCGCAATGCGCCGCTTTTTTATTGGTTGTAGAAAATAATTAAAGGATAAAAAGAGTAACACAACTAATATTTGGTTATCATTATTGGCGAATTCTACGGAGGTAATCCGATAAGATGTTCACTTCTGAAGTGTCATGGGGTGAGTGATGATGTGATTTGTGAGGCGTTGAGTGAGGTTGCTTAATAAGTGCTTATCGCCTATCAATCACATTTAGCGATCGCATAGCACTCATGATTTACATTAATTGCGATCGCAAATTTAGATCTTCCACTCAAGTGTCATGAATTATTCTTGTCCCCAGAAATTTCTCACAGCAAGATTGTAGGGGCTTAGCATTTGCGCCACAATTTCAAACACATCATAGAAACCCCGATCTGCAAATGCTAAGCCCTCTATGCTTTCACAGACAATTTTTCCCTGCGTTTCAAGGTTTTGGGCAAAGCATTCCCAAAGGAAGATTATCTAAAAATTTATAGATTGTGGTGGGAATGCTATGCCCCTACGGTTCTATTTTATTTGCTAATTTCGTCGCCATAGTTTTGACCAGATGCCTCGCAACCAATCAAAAATAATCTGAAAGACATTTTTGCGGCGCTTGCGTTTGGGCGGGTCTGGCAGTTCAAATCGCTTGGGGGCTTTGGCGACAGTTTCTAGCGGCGCGAAGGATTTATCTGAATACTTAATTTCATGATAGAGTCCCAATTCTTCATATATTTTTCTTGAAGCATTGAGAGCCTGTATGGATTCACCTCTGCGACCTAATACTTTAAGGGAAAGCCCCAAGTTTTTGAGAGAAGTTGCTTCACCATGTTGATCGCCGATTTCTCTTTTAATTTCCAGAGACTGCTGAAAAAAACGAATCGCTTTTTGGGTATGACCTAATGAAGCATAAGCACTGCCTAGATTCACTAGAGAATTTGCTTCACCATTCTGGTCTCCAATTTCTTGGAAAACTTCCAAGGTC
>JANNDZ010000531.1:0-2675 GCA_031378395.1 Pseudanabaena sp. OTE_75_metabat_487_sub | reverse complement strand
CGCATGGCGGCGACAGGAATAAGGGTGCTAGGAAATACAGTTGGAATTGGTTCAATTGGGATAGTTGAAGCTTTGCCTTATATTTTGCCAACCCTTAAGGTGCAGCGAGATGCTAAGCAATGGTTAAAAACTGCTCCGCCCGATGTGGTAGTGCTAATCGATTACATGATGCCCAATCAAAGCATGGGGAGTTATGCTAAACACACCTTAAAGATTCCCGTCATCTATTACATCGCCCCTCAAGAATGGGTTTGGTCATATAACGACAAAAACACGCGGGCGATCGCAGATTTTACCGATAAATTATTGGCGATTTTTCCTCAGGAAGCAGTTTTTTATGAGAAGCAAGGTACAAACGTGCAATGGGTCGGACATCCATTTGTAGACCTAATGGCAAAGGTTCCCGATCGCATGGAAGCCCGTAAGCAACTTGGTATCGCTGAAGATGATTTGGTGGTGACCTTGCTTCCAGCTTCTCGAACGCAAGAATTGCGATCGGTTATGCCAATTATTCTTGCCGCCGCTAAAATCATCCAAACCAAGTTACCCCATGTCAAATTTTGGTTGCCGCTATCTCTAGAGCGCTATCGCCCCGAAGTTGAGAAGTTGCTTGAGGAATATGACATCAAAGCCACAATCATTTCCGCAAAGTCTCAGATTGCAATTAGCGCGGCTGACTTGGTGCTTAGCAAATCAGGAACTGTGAATTTAGAGACAGCTCTTCTCAATGTGCCACAGGTGATTTTATATCGAGTCAGTAATGTTACGGCTTGGATTGCGCGTCATGTGCTGAAGCTAAAATTACCATTTATTTCACCCGTGAATTTAGTGAATATGGAATCAGTCGTACCTGAGTTTGTCCAAACTGACGCGATTCCCGAAGCGATCGCGGAATGTGCCTTAGACCTATTAATTAATCCTCAAGCAAGACAAACTATGCTTGATGGATACTCTAGAGTAAGAGAGAGTTTGGGTGAAAAAGGAGCGATTAACCGTGTTGCTGATTCAATTCTTGATTATCTATAGTAAAGATAGATAGAAAAATCTTATTATGAACTACCAAACCTCTCGCCGCCAATTTCTAGCTGGTACTTCTGGAGCGATCGCTTTAGCAACCAGTCTAGCTAAGGTTGACGAGACTGCTGCCCAATCATTAAATAAGAGCATAATCAAACCAATAGTATTGAAGAAAGGCGACAAGGTGGGAATGGTAGCTCCTGCTAGTTATAGCTTTGAGCCAGAGGATATTAAAATTGCCAAGGAAGTTATCGAGCAATATGGCTTTGAAGTAGAACTTGGAGCTCACGTTGCCTCGCAATATGGATATTTAGCAGGAAAAGATATAGAGAGAGCTTCTGACATCAACGAGATGTTCCGTCGTCCAGATATTCGCGGTATTTTCACTTTTTCTGGTGGCTATGGCAGCAGCCGATTATTACATCTACTAGATTACGAACTGATTCGCCAAAATCCTAAAGTAATTATTGGACATAGCGATATCACGGCTTTGATGCTAGCAATCCATCAAAAAACTGGGCTAATTACCTTTCATGGTTCATCTGGTTTAAGCAACGTTGGGAACTATGCGATCGCCCATTTTCGGCGGGCGGTAATGGCAACTCAGAATATTGGAGAAGTTGCTAAGTCTCCCTACAGTGGTACAGACGATGAAGCTCGTAAGCATCGGCTAATTACCATAGTTTCGGGACAGGCTAATGGTCAGCTTGTAGGCGGCAATCTTAGTTTAGTGGTCAATCTCTTGGGTACTCCCTACGAAATCGACACTAAAGATAAGATTCTATTTCTAGAAGATATTGGAGAAGAACCCTATCGCATTGATCGCATGTTAACGCAATTATTTTTGGCTGGGAAATTACAAGCAGCTTCAGGTTTTGCGTTGGGACATTTCGTGGATTGCCAAGCCAAAGATGGAGGATTGCGAAGTTTTAGTCTAGAAGAAGTCCTACGCGATCGCTTTGAGCCATTGGAGAAACCAACCTTATACAATTTGATGTTTGGTCACATTACTGAAAATGCGGTACTCCCTCTAGGCGTAAATGCCACGCTTGATGCTACTGCTAAAAAATTAGTGATTAACGAAAGTGCGGTTATTTAAGGAAATTCCTGATAAAACGAACCCAGAAATTTTTAAAAAGTGTTGCGAGGCAACACTTTTTAAGAATTTCTGGGTTTGGGTTTTAGTGCCAAGCGCTGTAAATCATTTGATCAGCAATCGCCTAATTTTTAAACTTGAGCGATCGCAAAGTTATCCCGATCGCTAATCCGATAAAACGAAAAGTCTGCGTCAATAATGAGGATTTGAATTATTCAGGTAAAAAATCAGGATTTAGAGTCTCTTCTTGGCTAAAAGGCGATCGCATTGGGAAAGTAGAGATATTTAATCCTGTTTCAATGGCGGCTTTTCTTCTACCTTCTTGATAACAGTCATCAAAGACTTGTTTTAAGTATGGTTTTAGGCTAGGGCTTACTTTTAGGGCTTTGAGAATGCGGCTACGATGTTCGTCAATGGTATATCGCCAACTTGAAGTACGTTTATTGACTTGATATTGATATTTGAGTAAGTGCATCAATAAAATTTCTAAGTTACTTTCTAAAGCAACTTTTTCTTTTCGCGCCATTGCTTCAATTTCTTCTAAAAGGTTCTCAATGTCTAA
>JANNDZ010000486.1:0-2846 GCA_031378395.1 Pseudanabaena sp. OTE_75_metabat_487_sub | reverse complement strand
TTCTAAGCAAAGCTTACATTGCTATAGTTGAGACTAGGTTTTGACTAAGAAATGTAATGGCGCAAACACTCGATGCGGATGTAATTGTAATTGGTTCAGGGCTGGGCGGATTGGTCACAGCGACGCAATTGGCGGCGAAGGGGGCAAGTGTAATTATCCTTGAGCGTTATTTGATTGCGGGGGGTAGTGGTGGCTATTTTGAGCGCAATGGCTACCGCTTTGATGTGGGCGCGTCGATGATCTTTGGTTTTGGCGATCGCGGTACGACTAATCTGCTCACCCGTGCGCTGGCGGCGGTGAATATGACCATGGAAACGATTCCTGACCCTGTGCAGATCCATTACCATTTGCCGAACAAACTCGAAATCGAGGTGCATCGAGACTATGAAGAATTCCTAAAAGAATTAGGCGATCGCTTTCCCCATGAGCGTGAGGGGATTCGTAAGTTTTATGATGAATGTTGGAAGATTTTTAATTGCTTAAATGCGATCGAGTTACTGTCCCTCGAAGAATGGCGTTACTTGATGCGCGTGTTTTTCCAGAATCCTTTGGCTTGTTTAGGCTTAGCGTCTTATTTGCCTCAAAATGCGGGTGATATTGCCAAGAAATATATTCGCGATCCTGAACTTTTGCAATTTATCGATATGGAATGCTACTGCTGGTCAGTGGTTCCCGCCGATCGCACTCCTGCAATTAATGCAGGGATGGTGTTTAGCGATCGCCACTATGGCGGCATTAACTATCCCGTTGGCGGCGTAGGTAAGATTGCCGAAAAACTTGCCGAGGGTTTAGACAAAGCGGGTGGTGAAATTCGCTATGGGGCAAGGGTTACGCAGATTATCCCGAAAGCTAAATCTGGGAAGGGTGCGATCGGGGTGAAGCTAGCGAATGGAGAAATTCTCTATGCTAAGAAAGTCGTTTCTAATGCCACTCGCTGGGATACCTTTGGGAACTTGCTCAAGGATGAGCCTTTGCCCAGTGGGGAAAAGGGATGGCAATCGCGTTATCAAAAATCTCCAAGCTTCTTAAGTTTACATCTTGGAGTCAAAGCTTCCGCTATTCCTGATGATGCAGCCTGTCACCATATTTTGCTCGAAGATTGGAATGATATGCAGAAGGAACAAGGCACAATTTTTGTGTCGATTCCTACGCTACTTGATCGCTCACTTGCGCCTGAGGGGCATCACATTGTGCATACCTTTACGCCTAGCTGGATGAGTGAATGGGAAGGTTTGACAGCTTCTGAGTATGAGCAGAAAAAAAATGCAGCGGCGGAGAGATTATGCGATCGCCTGTTAGCGATTTTCCCTAAATTAGAAGATTGTCTCGACTATCAAGAAGTCGGTACGCCCCGCAGCCATCGCCGCTTTCTCGGTCGTGCCGATGGAACCTATGGGCCCATTCCTGCGGGTAAACCTTGGGGACTTTTGGGAATGCCTTTCAATCGCACATCGATTCCTGATTTATATTGCGTTGGTGATAGCACTTTTCCCGGTCAAGGTTTAAATGCCGTTGCTTTTTCGGGTTTTGCTTGCGGTCATTTGGTTGCTTCCTCTTTGGGACTTGTATAGCATTTACATCGCTTTATACTCAACCCCAAATCGATAGATTCTTATAGTTGTAATGCTTGAAGAACCTCAGGATAGTCTTTCGCCTATTTGGGTGAGATTAACTATCCACTTGTAACCAAATAAACCACATCTACGATCGCATAAAAATCAATAATCACAGTAATTGCGATCGCCTTTATGGAGATAGATTGTTGATTCGATCGCCTAGGAATAACGACTCACAGGAATAGCGATCGGCTACAGTACCCCCAGTGTAGATTTTTCCTTTCTCCAATCGTTTTCAGTCTCCGCATCTGCTGGGAAAAAGCATTCAATTCTAATTTCCTGAAGAGTGATGTCGTAGGGAGTGCCAAGAGTTGCGATCGTTGAGAAAAATTGCCAATTTAAATTGTTTTTCTTTAAATGCATAGTCAGCAGTAAAGTATGTTGCTCAGAGTGACTTGAGGTATTCCACAATTCAGAAGCATCAGGATAACTCATAAGTTCATGAAACAATAAAACTGACTGTTCGCTCTCAATCGAAGAATTAGCTTCACGGTGTGATCGCTGAAGCAAATGTCCAGCCACTTCTTCCCAATTAGCGATAAAGGGACGTAGCCCCTGCGGATCGAAAACAACTCGCATCAAATTAATTTTCCCATCAATACAAAATAGGCTTTGGAGCTTGTCTGAATCGATAAAAGTGCTCAACAGTCGCGCAGCCCCTTGATTGGTCAGGAGTAAATTCCAATAGCGATCAACTACGATCGCTGGAAAAGGTTCTTGTTGGCGCAGCATAAAACTGATTGCTTTGTAAACAGATGCCATTTCTGGAGCCGACAAATCGGTTTCCGAATGAATAGGCGCAAAGCCAGCCGAACTAAGCATTAGATTTTGATACCTGAGAGGAATTTCTAAAACTGTCGCTAATTGCAATACCATCTCCTGACTTGGATTTGCTCGTCCTGACTCCAGAAAACTAATGTGACGCTGGGAGACTTGACTAGAAAGGGCAAGATCAAGCTGACTAAGGTTTCGGCGATCGCGCCATTGCTTCAGGATGGTTCCAAAGGTTGATGATTGATGGTTGATCGTTAGTTGTTGCATTATCAAGCTCCAAATACAACGTTTTTGATTACCTGTGAGGTAATTGCTTTGATTATCTCGCTTTGGCAAGATGATGACAAGACCATACACAGCTAACTTTCTATTTGGCTAATTCGCCTATAAGCATATGACATTACTCCCTTCCCACCGAAGAAATAGACATATAAAACCAAGAAATAGCTATGCGCG
>JANNDZ010000425.1:0-3872 GCA_031378395.1 Pseudanabaena sp. OTE_75_metabat_487_sub | reverse complement strand
CTTACAAATTTGGGTTTGTATTAGGTTCATCGCGAATAAAAACTATCCATCTAAGTTGCCCTTATGATTATTTGTCCTAGTTGCGCCCATGCCAACCCTGACGGAGCCGTAAACTGCGAAGCCTGTTTTACGCCGTTACCGATTGTCAAAAATATTCAATGTCCTAGTTGTGGTGCAACTGTATTATCAGATGCTAAGTTCTGCGGACACTGTGGGTTTAATCTGAGTGCGGCAACTGCAACCAATCTACTTCCAGATATTAATGTTGAAAGCGCGATCGCACTTTCAATCGATCCATCAACAGAAGTTTTCCCCATACCATCTATTTCCAGCGCTATGTCAAATTCTTTACCTGATGCTATGACTGAGAATGATCCAGCTGCAAATTTAGTCGCTAATTCTTTCGCCGAAGGACCAACTATTCCCAAGTTTACCGATATCGAAAACTTGCTAGCAGCAGAGGAGCAAAATCCATCTATAACCACACCGATGAATGAGCCAATTAATGTGCCAATGGGTAGTATAAAGACTCAGTTGCAGCAATTTGCTGCGTCTTTGCTACATGTACAGACTAATCTCAATATTGAAATTCCTGCGCATTTACCAGTTGTGCATATTGGTAAATCAAATACGGTAATTCCTCCCGATATTGATGTGTCGGGTTTCCCAGATTCAGATATTGTTTCGCGTATCCATGCGGATATTCGTGCTGAGGCTGGCTCTTTTTATCTTGAGGATACAGGTAGCTCTAACGGTACTTATGTCAATAATTTGCCCTTACCTGCGGGAAATCGTCATAAGCTCAGGGTCGGCGATCGCATTTCTCTCGGTAAAGGTGACAAAGTTAGTTTTGTATTTCAACTAACTTCATAAAGAAAGAGGACGCTCAGCGTCCTCTTTCTTTATGGGGATAATTGCAATATAAGACGGATTTTGCCATTGGTAGAATTAGGCGATCGCCATACAGCCATGAGCTTTTCTACTTCGGAGATCGTATTAGCATCTTTCAATGTAGAACCTTGATTATCAGTAGAGATATTACTAATGCGATCGCCTGAAATCGCTAACTCGAAAGTGAGCGTCCCTGTTGTCGATGTAGTAATTTGCTGAGATTGGATATAACGAACCAAAGCTGAGGTTATATCACTAGGCAATTCCGATTGAATCTGTAAAACTTTGATATTAACTTTGATATTAGTTATGGCATTGTTACTAGTCACACGAGACTCTGTCGAGGGGATAGATAACGGCTCAGATGGGGATGTAGATGATGGAGCAGATTCACCTACTATGGTTGTTGGTTGAGAGGAATTATCAATCTTTGGAGACTCTATCTGCCTTGGTCTTGTCGCTGGACTGGATGGTTTTATCGCACCAGTAATAGATGGAATATTATCCGTCGCTCGTTGGGAATTGGAATTAATAGAATCAGCAACACCAGATTCTGGCGTGATCGCGACTTTATTGGGTTGCTCTAGATCTTTGCGATCGCGATTTATATTTTGAGGAGATTGAGAGAGGCTAGCCGCAGCAGGAGCTTTTGCTACATTGCTCTTTTCTTCAGAAAGAGAAGGTTTAGAGCCAAGAGTAATCGGATTAGTAGATTTGGGTGAAGCGTCTACCTTTGCACGGTTTTCTACGTTGTTGTCTGAGCTAACGGAAGGTATAGATGCTTTCTCAGGATCGGAAGCTGATGGCGTAGAAGCAATTTGATAGCTGGGTTGTTCACCAAATGGCGGCGAAATTAGACGGATTGTGCCAATACTAACACCGACAATCGCGATCGCACCTGCGACAATTTTGAGCCAGTTAGGATTAAGGCGGCGCACTTCTAGTACTAAGTTTGGCAAAATTACAAACTCATTGCTACAAAGTTCTAGACTTTCGTACAGGTCAAATAATTGCAAGGTCGAGAGTTGCAACTTCGGCAGTTGAGGAACAGCGATCGCATGATCGAGAGTTGCAAAGTCATCTTGTGTCAACCAGCGATCGCAGTACGCAGTAACAACTTCAATCAAGTTGACGATTTGCTGCTGATTGCCTTTAATAATTTTTTTGCCTTGAGCTAATTGCAGACGAAAGCTCAAGTTTTGAGCGACAGTTTGTGATTGCCAATCCGATAAAGGCGATCGCTCTGTCCAAACCTCTAGCAGGCAGGTCGGCAATTCGTAGCGGCGGCTCAAGGTATTTGATTCCGAATGTGAGTAACGCATGGGGCTTGTATTCGGTTAGCTTGGCTTTTTGCCCTGACCGATGTACTGAACTGATCTAGTCTATTTTGATTATATAGGCGATCTCAATTTCTTTACAGCACTTTGTGCCCAAACCTAAACCCAAAAGAATTTAAAAGAGTTGCAAAGCAACACTTTTAAATTCTTTTGGATTAGTTTGATTGTAAATTGCTTGGTTAGGCTTTACCCGCCTAACCAAGATTGATTTTTATTTACGAGATCTCTTCCATAGGCGATAGCCAATAAATGAAGCGATCGCTAGTAAAACACCAAAAACTACGACCTTGGTAATGACATCAATATAGTCTTCGACTAACTTGTAATTTTTACCCAAGAAGTATCCCGCGTAGGTTAATAAAGTCACCCAGACAATCGTCCCAATCGTGGAATAGATAAAAAATGGGACTATAGGCATTTTGCTAATACCTGCAGGAATGGAAATCAAAGTGCGAATGCCAGGAACCAGCCGACCGAATAAAACTGCCTTTGAACCATGCTTTTGAAACCAATTCGTTGATTTCTCAATGTCTTCGCCAGAAATTCCAATCCATTTACCATAGCGACTTGCTAACAATTGTAATCTCTGTTGTCCCAGCAATAACCCTGCATAGTACCAAGGGATCGCACCCAAGATCGTCCCAATTACGCCTGCTGCGATCGCAGGAATAACCTGAATTTGTGTATTCGGAAAAGTTGCTGTATATCCCGCCAAAGGCATGATCAACTCAGAAGGAATTGGTGGAAACAGATTTTCTAAAAACATTAGTAGTCCGATCCCCAGATAGCCTAGGGAGTTCATGGTATTAGTAATCCATTCCTGCATTTGTATTCGCCCAGTTATAAAGTTGCTTATTTACCAATCTGCCCCTTAAACCCTACCAAAAATCGTAGCGAATATAGCGATTAAGATCGTCAATAAAGGTTATGTTAGTAGAATACGTCGCTAATTGTATTTGTAAACACATCTGTTAAGCTCAAGTGATTTCGATGCAATTACGTAAAGTTCATTCAAGGTAATTGTGGCTAATCGTCCATGAAAAAGTCTTTTATTTATCGCACTTTACAAGTTGCCTCAGCAGTCACAGTTTTCTCAATGATTTCGATGTGGGCTTCCTCAAAGCATATCAACATTGTTTCAGATGCCCTGACGCAGATAGATTCGCTGTTGGTGATTCTAGTGATTGCTGTGGGGCTGCCCTACTTTTGTTTTAAAGTTTTGGGTAAGCTCTACACACCGCCCAAATCTCGAAATCTTGATAAATCATCTCAGTTTGGTACTTCGCTCCCTAATCAAGATGGATTTAATGGGACTGTTGAAGAAGAAATTGAAGTTATGCAGTATCGAGGAAATCGATATAAACCAGAAGACTTAGCGATTAAAAGCGATCAAAAAAATGTTAGTGAGTCTCAGCCTGTCATCAAATATCGAGGAGTAAGTGTTGCGAGTATTGCAAATGAATCCTCACAGGATTTACTAGATTCCTTCTCAGCCACAAAAGACTCCCAAAAGTCAGCCAAGCCCAAAGAACGGATCAAATATCGTGGCTCTTATGTAGACTAAAAATAAAGGTGGCGCAAAGCGCCGCCTTTATAAAAACTAAAACCCAAAAAAGCAAAGCACCCGCGTAGCGGGTGCTTTGC
>JANNDZ010000422.1:0-3327 GCA_031378395.1 Pseudanabaena sp. OTE_75_metabat_487_sub | reverse complement strand
GTTGTTGACTCAACAGTCTTTGCTTGACTCTCTACCGCCACATTCAGCGCAGGTGCTTTGTTTGGATACTGATTGGCTAGCGTCACAGCACAGTCCGGACAATCTCGATGCTGGTGTAAGGTCAGCTAGTTTGGCTTATGTGATCTATACTTCTGGTTCTACTGGTTTCCCCAAAGGAGCAATGATTTGCCATAATAGTATGGTAAATTATTTGACCTGGTGTATAAAAGCATATGATGTTGTCGATGGAGAAGGTTCTACTGTTAATTCTTCTATTAGCTTTGATGCCACTATTACCAGTTTATTTTCTCCTTTATTGGTAGGCCGTAAAGTAGTACTTTTACCTGAGAAAGGAGAAGTTGAAGCACTTAAAGCAGCATTGTGTTCTGGCACTAAATTTAGTCTTATAAAGATTACGCCAGCTCATTTAGAAATATTCAGCCATTTATTAACTAATGAACGAGTAAATATTCAAACTCAATCATTTATTGTCGGAGGAGAAGCCTTGTCAGGACAAGTTACTTCTCTCTGGCAAAGATATACACCAGCAATTAGACTAATCAACGAATATGGTCCGACAGAAACTGTAGTAGGATGCTGTGTGTACAATGCTGAACAACAAAACTTTCTTGGAAATATTCCTATAGGACGACCGATTGCCAACACCCAGATTTACATCCTCGATCAACATTTGCAACCAGTTCCAATTGGCGTGCCAGGAGAACTCCACATCGGTGGTGATGGCTTAGCCCGTGGCTACCTCAACCGTCCAGAATTGACAGCCGAAAAATTCATCTCCAATCCCTTCTCGCCAGAGCGATCTGCACGTCTGTATAAAACAGGGGATCTGGCGCGTTACCTACCAGATGGCAACATTGAATTTCTCGGTCGCATCGATAGTCAAGTCAAGATTCGCGGTTTCCGCGTCGAGTTGGGTGAAATCGAATCAGTCTTGATTACTCACCCTCAAGTACAGCAAGCTGTTGTACTCGCCGCTGAGGATAGTTCTGGTCATCAACGTCTGGTTGCCTATGTTGTCAAGTCGGATGGATCCCTGAGCACCAATCAACTGCGGGAATATCTTCACCAGAAGCTACCTGCATACATGGTGCCTGCGGTCTTTGTTACCCTAGATGCCCTTCCGTTAACTCCTAACGGTAAGGTAGACCGTAAATCTCTCCCTGCACCCGATGGGGAAATTACCAGAGAACATGAATATGTCGCTCCAAGTACTCCTAATGAAGAACTAATTGCTAACATCTTCGCTTCGCTGCTCGATGTGCAAAATGTGGGTATCCACGATAATTTCTTTGAATTGGGCGGACACTCCTTACTAGCTACTCAATTAATTTCTCGCCTCCGAGTTGCTTTTGCCCTTGATATCCCGCTGCGTGCAATCTTTGAATCGCCCACTATCGCTCAACTCGACCCCGCCTTAACTCACTTACGCACCCAGCAACAGGGTTTGAGTATTCCGACCGTTGAGCCAATCGAGGATAATACTTTACCATTACCACTCTCATTTGCTCAAGAACGACTTTGGTTCCTCAATCAACTTGAAGGAATTAGTGCTACTTACAACATCCCCACCGCCGTCCGCATCACTGGGGATTTGAATATAAATGCCTTACAGAAGGCATTGACAGAAGTATCCCACCGCCACAACATCCTCCGCACAAGCTTTCCAACTGTACATGGAAAACCAATTCAGGTTATTCATCCTGAAACTACGATCGATGTTCAGGTTGTGGATTTACAGCACCTAACTGCCACAAAGCGTGAATCTACCATCCACCAACTGGTACAACAAGAAGCACTTACTCCCTTTGACTTAAAAACAGCACCATTAATTCGTTGTAGTTTATTACAGCTATCAGCTACAGAATATGTTGTGTTACTAACCATGCATCATATTGTTTCAGATGGGTGGTCGATCGGTGTATTGATTCAAGAGCTGTCTGTTCTGTATCCAGCCTTTGCTAGTGGATTACCATCCCCCTTACCAGCATTACCGATTCAGTATGCCGACTTTGCAGCTTGGCAGAGAAAATATCTCAGTGGGGCAGTTTTAGAAACTCAACTCAATTACTGGCAACAACAATTGCAAGATGCCCCAGAATTATTGCAGTTGCCCACTGACCGGATTCGTCCCAGCATTCAGACTTATCAAGGCACAACTCAAAGCTTCATGCTCAGTAGTGACTTAAAGCAGCAATTACAGGCATTGTCTCGAAAGTCTGGCACCACCTTATTTATGACCTTACAGGGAGCGTTTGCTACGTTACTCTATCGTTATAGTGGTCAAACCGATATCTTAATTGGTTCGCCAATTGCCAATCGGAATCGGAGTGAGATTGAGTCATTGATTGGCTTGTTTGTGAATACCTTGGTGTTGAGAACTCGGTTTGAAGATCATCCTAGTTTCGAGCAGTTGCTCTCTCAGGCTAGGGAAACTACACTCCAAGCCTACGAACATCAGGATGTACCATTTGAACGAGTTGTTGAAGTATTAAAACCGCAACGCTCATTGAGTCATTCGCCTCTGTTCCAGGTGATGTTTATACTTCAAAATGCTCCCTTGGGTGAACTAGCACTATCTGGTATGACTTGGAGTGAATTACCCCAAGAAAATACGATTGCGAAGTTTGATTTGACCCTCTCGATGTCTGAAACACCTGATGGTTTAGTCGGAGCTTGGGCGTACAACACCGACTTGTTTGACAGTGAGACAATCGAGCGGATGGCAGGTCATTTTGAGAACTTGTTGTCGGCGATTGTGAAAAATCCTCAACAATCTGTGGATGAACTACCCTTGTTGAGTGCAGCCGAACGCCAGCAGTTGGTTGTGGAGTGGAATGATACAGCAGTTGAATATCCTCACGATAAATGTATTCATCAGTTATTTGAGGAGCAGGTTGAGAAAACGCCGGATGCTGTGGCGGTGGTCTTTGAAGATGAGCAGTTAACTTATCAAGAATTGAATCATCGGGCTAATCAACTAGCACATCACCTCCAAGGTTTGGGAGTCAAGCCAGAGGTACTGGTAGGGATTTGTGTCGAACGTTCGTTGGAGATGGTAGTGGGGTTATTGGGGATCCTCAAGGCTGGGGGTGCTTATGTGCCGCTCGACCCTAGTTATCCGCCAGAACGGTTGAGTTACATGTTGAGTGATTCGGGTGTGGAGGTGTTGTTGACTCAACAGTCTTTGCTTGACTCTCTACCGCCACATTCAGCGCAGGTGCTTTGTTTGGATACTGATTGGCTAGCGTCACAGCACAGTCCGGACAATCTCGATGCTGGTGTAAGGTCAGCTAGTTTGGCTTATGT
>JANNDZ010000398.1:0-4984 GCA_031378395.1 Pseudanabaena sp. OTE_75_metabat_487_sub | reverse complement strand
CGCGAAATATTGCCAAGCGGCTCGAGCATATTCCTTCTCTTCACTATTAAGTGGTGCTGGCAGCACTGCACAAACGTTACCTGAACTACTAGGGATAGTCCGATCGCGATTACGTTGATTTTGGGCGATCGCCACCTCGATTTGTACTTGCGAACATAAAATCGCCAGCATCACACCAATAATGAAACCTGATACTAACCTGACCCAGCGTGGATAGACGCTTAAGGAGAAATTCCTGCCCATACGCTTAACGGTTGTCCCACTTTTTTATAGAGCAAACTTTCTAAAATCACACCGTTGTTATTGGCTGTCAGTGACTTGTTAGGTTCACCTAATGCCTCATAAAAACCGTTATACCAACCCAGATCGGCTTTGAGATTTGTGACCACAAATCCAAAGAGCTTTTGGGTGTAGGCGCTGTTGTAAAGCACATGCCAGCCGATCGCTGCCTTGGCACTCAAGAATCTCAAATCATTTCGAGTTTCGCGAGTATCGGTAATGGTCGCCCATGGGTTCCCATTCACAAACAAGGTGCTGTAAACAAAATAGGGAGCGCGATCTAAATTATCTTCAGTAACAGCGGTAAGTATCTTAGTGGCCTGATAGCGACTTTCTTGGGCAGCCAACACGCGATCGGCATAGGCTTTGGGTAATGACTGAAAACCAGTTTCTATGCCATCAAGGATAAATGGCTCACTCAAAACATAGTTATTTGCCTCAGAGTTCTTATAGTCCCGCTTGTCATAGGGAACTCCCTGTCCATAGAGATCAACAAAGGCAACCTGAGATTTTGCATCAATTGCCTTAGAGACATCCAGCCCCCAGAGCTTTAACCCATAGGCGGCATAGTTCTCATATCCCAATCGACCTTCTTGGTTATAGGACTCCTTGCCTTTACTAACACTAGTGCCATACATCTGACCATTTTTGGTGAGGCGTTCTACTTTCCAGCTTTTCCAAACTGCTTCCGCATCTTCAGTAAGACTTGGATATTTGGTCGCAACGATCTTCAGCCAAATCGCCATTCTACCGATATCCAGAGCTGACCAGCCAATTTCTTCTGGCTGATCTAACTTTCCATAGTTAACAGTAATCAGCGTTTTAGAGTTATAGACTTTATTGGGTAATTCGCCTTTATATAGTTTTAGCTTGGCTAGAGTTTGCAATGTGCGCCGCATCTTTTTCTCAAAGTCTGCTTCAGTCACAAAGCCGAGTTCTTTTGCACTCACCAAAGCCGCGATCGCTGCCGCCTGATCCCATAATGTGACTGCGGGAAACCCATCAGCAGAATTGACTAAGCCCGTGTCTTCATTCCAATTCTTTTCAAAATAACGCCATGCTTGTTTAGCTGTCGCCATTTCTTCGGCGGAGAGTTGACCAACTTTGGGCGCAATATATGGCGGATTACTAATTTCTTGTTGCTCTACAGCTACAGCTTGTCCAGCTAATTTCACAGATTCACTATCAAGTTTTGCGATCGCCTGAATTTCCAGCGCCGATAATGGTTTGGCAGTAGAAGTAGGCGTTGGGGTTGGCTGCGCTACTGACTGAGTTGGTGGCTGAGTAGCTTTTACGGTTGGTGTAGCGATCGCTGTTGATGAAGACAGTAAAGGCTGTTTAAGATTGCTGGAAAGTTGTTCCATCCCGAAAATAACTGCGATCGCGGTGGCAACTCCCCCAAAAGTTGCTAGAAAGACCCATTTTTTTGGTGGTGGCTCAAAATCGTTATTCATATTTGAATTCCTGCAATACCCCGTAAGAACATGGTAGAAATCGATAAGCGTCGCATTGCGTCGCTAACTATAATCATAGGACTAAACATCATCAAAGTATCATTAGAATTTCATTCGTAGCTGCCCAGAGATAGTTTCGCTTTTTGAGCTAACTCCTGTATCAGACTTACAGACTTTATTTTTGTTTGTCTCTCCCTCTTTTTTTTGCGTTAATATACTTGACATCCCAAGTCTAAAATTTTAGGCTTTTTCGTGTTTATGGGGATTTTTTTTCCTGCTCCGCGATCGCTTGATTAAGGTGCAATAGTTTCTCTAGTAGGTCGTCACTGTCGCTAAAGCCGTAAAGTTGCATTACGAGTTTGTCGAGCTTGGCATGGAGTTTATAAAGTTGGCTAGCGGGTTCTTGAAAATATTCGTTATAAAGTTTGGTGATACCCCATTGTTTGCTTTCCATTTGCTCGGTGCGATATTGATGTAGCTCTTGCATCGCGGCGCGGATTTTTGCGACTAGGGGGCTGTTTTTATTTTGTGGAAAGGGGAATGTCTCGAAGCAGGTGTTATGAGTATAACTAATCCGATCTTCGAGAGTAGACATTTGAGCCTTCATCCAAATCCGATGTATTTTTGATGTGAGAATTCCTAAAATATAAAAATCTTCACTAGCAACAATTCTGATTCTTGCATTAGGTAACCATTCACAAGGACAAGGTAGAAAAATAGCCCATTTTGATGTCTGAGGGACAGCAAAATACTGACATAGTGATTCCAGAGCTTGACGCATTGCAGGTCTTCTCTCCCCTAATTGCCACCAATAACTCTGATAAGTTTGTCTACGATTTAAATCTCTTTCTGGTTTAACCTTCTGTTTTACCCATTGAAATGGCTGGATATATTCGCTGGCTTCTTCAATATCCATATCGTTAAAGTCAATAATCCAATTATTGATTCCTACATAGGGATTTATCGCTAAGTCATTACCCTCCAAAAAGGGACGAATTACTTTTTGATTATTCTTATTTTCTTTATTCCATATTTCTACTTGCTGTGAGGAGACAACAAAATCTCTACCTATAGGAGTTACACCTGTAAAACAAAGGTTTAAATTAGCTTTTAGTCTTAATGCTTGAGATACATCTAGTTCTGCTTGTAAAGACGAATTAATTTTTAAAACTTCTTTGCTGTCAAGGCGGTAAATAGTAGGCTGTTTTTTTACCCAATTCACAATGCTTACATGGACAGCCGCCTCACCTGACCATACCTGTGTAGAAATTGCATCATGAATATATCCCCCATTTTGAAAGATATAGTCTAGCGAAGCAACTCGGCTTTTACCCTGACTAATTGAATTTGTGCCAACTAAACCAGCTCTTCCATTTTGGGCTAAATGATTGTGAGCCAGCCTAAACCAGTAAGAACAAAAATCAACTGAATCTTTTACATCTGAAAACTTTGTAAAGATTCTCTCAATATACTCATCACCTAAACTTAATCGGACTCTCTTACCACCCAAAAATGGAGGATTCCCAATAATTGCATCGGCTTTGACCCAATCTGAGAACAAAGCATCTTGACAAACAATATTTTCATCCAAAGTATCAAGGGGTAAAGCAGGTTCAGATAAACCATGCTGATCGATCGCTACTTTACGAGCGATCATCAAAGTGACCTTAGCCAACTCAACTGCAAATGGATTTATATCCATGCCAAAAAACTGATTAGGCGTAACCGATCCCTTTAGAACTTGCGGCTCCCTTTCTGGAGACTTTTGTTTAGCTGCCAACTTAGAAAGTAGTATCACTTCGATCCGTTTTAGCTCTTGATAGGCAAGGTATAGAAAATTTCCTGAACCACAGGCAGGATCTAGCACTCGATAGCCCTGTAACTCTAATTGCAAAGCATTAAGATCGGCAAGACTATTTGCAGCCTCTATTTTCTCTTCCCAATACCTTGTAATCGTAGGTACAACAATTTTCATGATGTCTACTTCAGAAGTAAAGTGCATTCCCCTTGTATGACGTTCCTTGGAGTCTGAAGTCGCCTCAAAAATACTGCCAAAAATTGCAGGTCGGATTTTACCCCAATTTTCCCTAGCCGCTACATCTAAAATTTTTAATTCTTCACGGGTTAACTCAATCGCATGAATTTCTGCGAATAGCCCACCATTAAAATAATCGACACCCTTATACCGCCCTGCGGGTGTAATTCCCTTATGGGTCATCTCTTGGAATAAACCACCCAAAAGATCGTAAGTACTCGCCCCATTCAAACAATCTTGCACACAAGCCACAAAGAGATCATTAGGCAATAGCCCCCGATCCTCTGCAAACATCGCTAACACGCATTGCAAAATAAATCTTTGAGCGTTTATTTCCGTAAATCCATCTTTACTAGCTCTAGACTTGAGTATTTGATATAGCTCACCCAGTCGCTTTGCTGCTTTTATCGTCACCTCTACTTGGTTATTTCTAAATATAGGCGTGGTATTAACCGCGATCTCCATAAAGCGAAACGCACTAGATCGACTAGGTAAGTCAGCGATCGCAACCATATCTACAGGCGTATCAACTTGGAGATTAAAGTCATAAATCCAAAACTCATCAAAATTGCATAGCACCACATACCGAGGGCGATCGGGGACGAGATAAGTCCAATATTGAAAAGCTTGCGAGTAATGTTTATTAAGATCCTCACCCCGCTTTTTCATCTCGATCAAAACGCCACCTTTCCCATTGCTCTGCGGACGTTTCCAGACTAAATCCGCAAAGCCAGTCTTGCCCTTAGCACTGCCCTTTTTAATCCTTTGCTCATATACAGCCCCCGCCTCGATCGCGCCCTTATGGTGAAAGGCTTGAAAAAAGCGATCTAAAAATATCTGAGACTCTGATTTTTCATCACCTTGTAAAGTGGCATGGAATTTAACAAAATCTTGAAGTGCATCAGACATTTTTTAACCCCAGTACCTTAACTAATCTTAAATTTATCTTAAATATAATGTGTTGCTACCGCGCATTGGAAACCATTCCTGCCAATGCTCGTGAAAATATTGCCAGTTCCCTGTGTCAGTATCTATTCCTCGACACTCAGCAACGATTTCCATCGTCATCACTAAGTACTTGTACAAAATAAATTACCCAAAGTAGTAAGGTTTCGCCCCGCAGGGGCGAAACCTTACGGGTTTGGATTTGTAATTAATTATGCCTAGCTACTTAATTGATATAGATGACATTCTTTAATGATACCTAATTCTCTAT
>JANNDZ010000390.1:0-5919 GCA_031378395.1 Pseudanabaena sp. OTE_75_metabat_487_sub | reverse complement strand
TTACCCGCAGGATTTGTTGTTCTCGTTCCGCTATAGTCATACTTATCGCGATCCTTAATTTTGGTCATCTCCTTGTTTTATACCTTTTCACCCACCACTATCACCGCGAATAATTCATGACACTAACTGTTTTTGGCTCAGTTGGCTGACCATTGGCTTTGATCCCTGAACTTATAGACTATCTTGATTCTACAGCGATTTTTATTGAGGCAATTCGCCTACGATGTAGAATGCAGGACAAAAGAAGAAGCACCCTTTGGGTGCTTCTTCTTTTATGGTTTGGCTTTTGCCTCGATCGCTTCCAAGCGACTCTTCAGATCCTGATTGTCTTTGCGAACTTGATCAAGTTCTTCTCGTAGTTGCTTCAGCCCTGCATCCTTACCGATAGCTCTCTGTACCCGCTGAACCGCTTCATCGGCAGCACGGCGCACTCGCCCATCAGGAGTCGAGTCAGACAGCGATCGCAATATACCAATTGCCGCCGCACTATCAACTTGCCCAAGTGCCCCAACCGCAGCCATTTGCGTCAAGAAAAATGTCTCCTGAGCAATTACCTTCAAGCGATTGAGAATCTGTTCAGTTTTAGGTTTTGATTGCGATTTACCCATTGATCCTAATGCTCTAATTGAAGCTAAGCGCAAAGGCTGTGGTACATCGGGTTCTGTGTATTTGATTACGGTTTCCAAAGCCTCATCAGAATCCTTGATTTTAGATAATCCTGAGATCGCACCAGAACGTACTACTTCATTCCAACCAGATCTCTCTTTGAGAACTGTCTGTAATAGCTTCACTACTTTAGAAGGTTCGCGCTCTGAACTCAAAGCCGCCGCCAAGTCACCAGTTAGCCTTGCTGCGGTTGCTTCCACATTGTAGCTAGGATCACCTTTTTTGATGAATGGTTTAATCAAATTTAAACTCTTCTGTACCTTGTTTTGTGCCAAGCCACTGATCACTGCCATTCTTACCTTTGCATCTGCATCTTCTAAACCCTTTGCCAAAGCTTCAAAAGCTTGATCGAGTTTAATCGAGGCAAGATTTTCGGCAATCTCCACGCGCACACCCCAGAATTTTTCATCTAAAATGGCTTGTCCAAGAGCTTTTACAGATTCCAAACCACCTTTTTTCGCTAAAGCTTCTGCACATTGGATTCTAGCGATTGGATCAGGATTTGACTGCAAGCCAGCTTTTAGTTCAGCGACACCATATTCAAGACTGACTTGTTTGAGATAGTTGTTGCCGCGATCAAAACTGATGTACTTGGGCTTTTTGGACAATGGGAAGTAAAAAGATTGTTCTTTCTCAAATACGCGCACCGTGAAAACTTGGCTGTCTGAAACTTCTTCAAAACCAAAGCCAATGGGAATCTTCAAGTCAAAGAGTTCATCTTGGGTTTGAGAAACCGTGACCTTCGCCAAGTTATTATCACTATCCCAACTATAGCCAATCTTATATTCTGGATGTCCACCACGGAATACATATTGATCAAAGAGGAACATACAGTTTTTACCCGTTACTTCTTCGATCGCTCTTAGCAGATCAATTGTCTCAACGGTTTTATGAGCATTAGTCCGCACAAAATGATGAATCGCTTTCCAAAATAAATCATCGCCGAGTTCCGTCCGCAGCATATGATAAACACAGCCACCCTTCTCATAGATATGGCGATCGTATAGCTCAATCGCCTCGCGATAAACATGGGTAACCATTGGACGACGATAACGATCTTTATCTTCGGAAATATATCGCCGTGCTTCACTTAGTAAATAATAGGCAGCTTCTTCGGCTCCATATTCATGGTCTGTCCATAGCACTTCCGCATAGGTTGCCGCGCCTTCTTTGACCCATGCATGTGACCAATGCTTGATCACCAATAAGTCTCCAAACCATTGGTGCGCTAGCTCATGGGCAACCAGACTTTCACTAGAACGATTGTCAAGCGACGCTCTTTGATCCAATACACAGCGGTCGGTTAACAGAGTTGTGGAAGTATTTTCCATGCCGCCAAAGATGAAATCCGCAACGCAAACCTGTGCATATTTAGGAAATGCATAGTCATAGCCATATTTCTCGCTAAAGAACTCGATCATTTGTGGGGTTTTGCCCATTGTCAAGATCGCTTCTTCAGCAGTACGAGACTTATCGACATAGTAAGTTACAGGCTTCCCTTTCCATTCATCTTTAACTTCGACAAAATCTCCGATCGCAAGCGTCATCAGATAGCTAGGATGAACCTCTTTCTGTGACCAATGATAAATCTTTTCTTTTTTCTGTTCCTTAACCTCGATTAATTCTCCATTAGAAATCACCATCAAGTCTTTAGGAACCTTAATCCGAATCTCCGAAGTCGCCAGTTGCCCAGGATAATCAAAGCAAGGGAACCAATAGCGCGAGTCCTCATCTTCGCCCTGTGTCCAAACTTGTGTGGGCTTGTTGGGCTGTGTGTCCGTGGGCTGCACAAAGTAAATACCGCGTTGGGGTTGTTCTGCGGCGTAGGCGATCGCAATTTCAATCGGCACACCTGCTTGCGTTGGCTGATTGAGATAAATCTTCAGGAATTCACCGTCATAATCAAATTTGCACTTAGATTTATCTGGATCAGGTTTCGCCTCTATTTGGTCAGTAATTGCCACAGAGTCAATTCGCAAACTGACTGCATCCAATGTCAGTTCCATGATGCCATCGCGTACAGCCCGCAGACGAATCTTGCAAGTACCTACGATCGTTTTTTTGGCAATATCAAGTATTAAATCTAGAGCAATATGCTCAACTTGTCCTGGGCGATCGGGATTGTAATGTGGCTTTGCTCCTGGCATGTGGAAAGACTTATGTTTTTTTGATTTGTCCCCATCTCCATCCCAGAAGCCTAATTCTGAGCCTAATTCCAAATAGTTATCCCAAGATTTGCGTGTCATATAACTTGATCTCTAATACGTGTCTTGATTTCACCATAATATAGCAATCTCAAAAGAGTTGGGAGAATAATAGCTTAATAGGAGATCGCTTTTGGAATGCAATTAACAGTAATTGTTATTTCTGATAGCTTTAATCTTAACAATACTTCGGGCAAAATTAGGAAGCAATAGCACTGTAAGGGAACTCAAAGGGAAAAATGATCCATATAAAACCCAAAAATGTTGCGGCGGGCTACTCCCGCCGCAACATTTTTGGGGTCAATTATTTCGTGTAAGTCTCTAAGAACCAGAGTCTGGGAAATTAGGATGAGATTTAATAGAAGTAGGGTGCAAGTCTAACAAGGAAATAAAACGATCCAGTAAATGGTGGTTAAGAGCCTGACGCTTGAAACTAGCCGTAGAGAACATAAAAGGTTTAGCGGATTGACGAAGTTGAATCGCATCGAGCTTAGCCAGATTTGAGGCACTCAAACTAGCATTGAGATGGAAATCAAACTTCGTAAAAGCACGAGCTTGCCAATCAGTTAAGCCCGTAAACTGATTGGCATCAGGAAAGATGAATTCAATCTAAAAACGAGCTTTGGAGAAACCTAGGATATCAGATGCGTCAATTTCCAGATCGGTAGTGAAAAAAAGCACCCGACCGATACGTTTTGGAGTACTCAAAGAGATAAGCAAGACGGACTTTGCGTTTAATGCTCAAAGACCAGACAACAACATTGTACAAAAATAGTTTAGGTTCAAGTTCGCGTAGTAGAGTCATCCGACTAACATCAGTCAAATCCACCTTTCCGTCCTACTAATTCTGGTTTTATATTTGGTACTTTATTAAATAGCAGATCCCTTAAGGAATCCAATCGCTATACTTTAGAGTTCTTTTTGTTAGCCTTGATAGGCTCAGAACGCCGTAATCCTCCTAGCTGTTTTAGTTGTTGCGACTGTTCTTCCAATCGAATAGAAATGCGATCGCCTACCAATTCACACAAATCAAAAATGAACGGTTCCACAATCTTATAATAGATACTCACCCCTTGAGGAGTTCGCGAAACAATACCTGCCTGAGCTAATATTTTCAGATGTTTAGAAACATTTGCTTGTCCCAGCCCCGTGTCTTCCATGATTTCTGTGACATTTTTCGAGCCCGACTTTAAGGAGCATAACACCTGCAATCGACTGAGTTCCGACAACACTTTAAAGTAATCGGCAACTTGCGTCAGGGCAGCAGAATTTAAGGTCATAAAAAAAGAAAGAAAGTAATCTTTTAACTATATATACTAACTACAGCATATTGCCATATAGCAATATATAGCAAAGCAAGGTTTGCTTAAGACCTAAACCGCAAATCATTCTTGCGGTTTAGGTTTGTACTAAGTAGGTAGGCGCAAATATTTTTTAGATCCAAAATGCCTGAAATCTAGTTGGTGGGCGATGCCTAACCAGCCCTTTCAATGTGAAAAATGAGCTAGCTTGCGATCGCATACATTCGTATTCGAGCGGTACAATCGGTGTTGGTTTACCCCACACCGCATGATGAATAAACCCCTGATTTCCAGTCTTCAGGATACTCTCATCGCTAACTGACGTGAGCTTGAGGAGCGAAACTGCCATCGTGCTCCCCTTTTTAAGGTACCGCTTCCGCAGCGGGTGTGGCTAATTATACAAATATTTTATAATTTAGTATGTATTATGATGTTATGGCTTATGGAAACAACTTGATATCTGCTAGTGGGGCGGGCGGGTTCGTTCGATATCGTTAGCGAAGCCTGCTGTAAGTAATAGTCCGATCGAGCCGATCGGGGATAGCTCAAAGCATCTGGACATGCGGATATCCTAAGTCATCTCGCACAGTGTCCAATATTTATTGAGAGTAACCATCAGCTCCACAAAGGTATTGAAGGTGACGGGTTTGAGAATATAGCCAGCAACATTGAGATCGTAGGCTTGAACCCGATCGCGTTCTTCGTTCGAGGTGGTGAGGACGACGACGGGAATGTGCCTAATCGCTGGATCTTGGCGTAATTCGTGCAAAAATTCTAGCCCATTCATTTTGGGCATATTTAAATCGAGTAAGATCAAGCGTCGATCGGCAGGAATCGTAGACGGCTGCTCGGGAGTACCTCGCAACATCGCGAGAGCTTCGATGCCATTGCCAGCGAAATATAGGGGATTGGCAATATTACCTTTTTTAAACGCGCGTTGGACGGTCATGATGTCTACTTCATCATCTTCGACCAGTAAGATATTTAACATTAGGTTTTCGATCATTGTGCCTGAGCAATAGTGTTGTCCTTATCAATAACTGGCTGTTTGGGCCAGGTAAATCGAAAAATCGCCCCTTTGCCAGCCAAAGATTGTAACTCAATTGTGCCCCCTTCTGCCGTAACGATCTTTTTGACGATCGCCAGCCCTGCGCCGATGTTTTCCTGGAGATCGCGAGCTTTGAGGGTTTGAAAGATCGTATAGATTCTGGTTTGATACTGGGGTTCGATGCCATCGCCATCATCAGCGATCGCAAATTCATAGCGATCCCCAAGATCTGTAGCGGATATCTCGATTATACCCACTTTAGTCGGGTGATGGCGGATCGCATTATCGATGAGGTGACTGAAGACCTGTTCGAGTGGCTGTCGTCGGGCCTGTACTGTCGGCAGCGACGTGGTAATTTTGATGGTAAAGGTGTCTGGCGGCGCGAGTGCATCGATAACTTTGGTGACGAGGCGCTGGACATC
Organism: Pseudanabaena sp. OTE_75_metabat_487_sub; assembly: GCA_031378395.1. GTDB lineage: Bacteria > Cyanobacteriota > Cyanobacteriia > Pseudanabaenales > Pseudanabaenaceae > Pseudanabaena. The sequence goes on along the minus strand of JANNDZ010000390.1, from coordinate 278 downwards.
CACTGTTATCACTGGTGTATTGACTCGCCCGACGCGGGAGTATTCGAGCAAACTGTTGAGCAGCGCCTGCATCCGGTAGATGCGACTGCGGAGCAAGTGCATTTGCGCTCGCGTCTCGGGGGAGATGTGCGCGTCGAGATCTTCTTCGATCCACTCAGAGAGGCTGGCAACCGCGCGTAAGGGGGCTTTGAGGTCGTGAGAGGTGATGTAGGCAAACTGATCGAGTTCGCGGTTGCTATGGCTCAAGGAGAGGTTGCTGGCGACCAGCGAGTCATTGA
>JANNDZ010000359.1:0-3640 GCA_031378395.1 Pseudanabaena sp. OTE_75_metabat_487_sub | reverse complement strand
GCCCAAGGAAATGGCGATCGAGCTATTCCAGCCTTTTGTGATTCATCGCCTGATTAAAACAGGGTTGGTGAATAACATTAAAGCGGCAAAGAAACTGATTCAGCGAAATGATCCAGCCGTTTGGGATGTTCTTGAAGATGTGATCCGCGAACATCCAGTCATGTTAAACCGCGCACCGACGCTGCACAGATTAGGTATTCAAGCTTTTGAACCTTTGCTAGTCAGTGGTCGAGCAATTCAATTGCATCCGCTAGTATGTCCAGCCTTTAACGCTGACTTTGACGGTGACCAAATGGCGGTTCACGTTCCTTTGTCGATCGAAGCTCAGGCGGAAGCGCGTCTATTGATGCTTGCATCTAATAACATTCTCTCACCTGCAACTGGTCGTCCGATCGTTACACCTAGCCAAGATATGGTTTTGGGTTGTTACTATCTCACAACGGATAATCCTTACAAACAGAAGGGGATGGGACGTTACTTCTCCAACTTCAATGATGTCGTGATGGCTTACGAACAAGCCGAAATCGATATTCACGCCAGTGTTTGGGTGCGTTTTGAAGGAATCCTTGAAGGACAAGGCGAAGAAAAAGACGAAGAAGAACCCAAGGTCACAGTTCTAGAAGATGGTACGAAAGTAAAGGAATTTGAGTTCCGTCGTATTCGTGAAGATGCTGAAGGCGGTTTGATTTCTCAATACATTAAAACCACTCCTGGGCGTGTGATTTTCAATCAAGCAATCTATGCATCCCTAGCGAGCTAACTGTTTATAGTCACGTCGCTTGGCGATGTGACTATAAACCATAGAATTTCGATTAATTACTCTAAAGATTATTTAATAGCTTAATACCATGGCAGATTTCACGACTAGCAACACGGACTCGCCTGAAGAAAAGAAGCCACAGCGCTTTATCAATCGCACTATTGACAAAGGACAACTGAAAAAGTTAATTGCTTGGGCTTTTACTAATTATGGAACCACTAGCGCTGCTAACGTTGCTGATCAACTTAAAGCGTTAGGATTTCGCTATGCGACTCAGGCAGGTGTTTCAATTAGTATTGAGGATTTGCAGGTTCCTGCTAGTAAGAAGGCTTTGCTAGCGGCAGCAGAACTGGAGATTGAAGAAACAGAAAGCCGTTATACAAGGGGCGAAATCACCGAAGTAGAACGTTTCCAAAAAGTAATTGATACATGGAACGTGGCTAACGAGAACCTCAAGGATGAGGTGGTGAAAAACTTCAAGAGCAATAACCCGCTTAACTCTGTCTATATGATGGCGTTCTCTGGTGCTCGGGGCAACATTTCGCAGGTACGTCAGTTAGTTGGTATGCGCGGTTTGATGGCTGATCCTCAAGGGGAAATTATCGATTTACCAATTAAGACTAACTTCCGCGAAGGATTGACCGTTACTGAATACATTATTTCGTCATACGGTGCGCGTAAAGGTCTGGTAGATACGGCCTTACGGACTGCCGACTCTGGTTATCTTACTCGCCGTCTGGTCGATGTATCACAAGATGTAATCGTCCGTGAAAACGATTGCGGTACGACTCGCGGCATTCGGTTAAAAGCAATGAAAGATGGGGAAAAGACCCTGATCAAGCTTTCCGATCGCCTATTTGGTCGTGTAGCCGCTGAGGATATTGTTGATCCGAAGACAGGCGAAGTGATTGTTTTTCATAACCAAGAAATTTCTGAAGACTTGTCTTTAGCCGTAGCCAAAGCTGGTGTCGAAGAAGTTTGTGTACGTTCAGCCTTTACTTGCGAATCTACTCGCGCAGTTTGCCAGATGTGCTATGGCTGGAGTCTAGCTCATTTAGAGTTAGTAAACATCGGCGAAGCCGTAGGAATTATCGCTGCTCAGTCCATTGGTGAACCTGGTACACAGCTAACTATGCGGACGTTCCACACGGGTGGTGTATTTACTGGAGAAGTTGCGGATCAGCAACGTGCTCCCCATGATGGCACAATCAAATACAACAAAAAGCTGAAAGTCCGCCCCATGCGTACTCGTCACGGTGAAGATGCCTTTATCGTTGAGTCAAATGGTGACTTTTCTTTGGAAAGTTCTGAAGGCAAAAAGGTCTATGCGATCACCCAAGGTTCGACATTATTGGTACGTGACGGGCAGAAGGTAACCCCGAACCAATTGATGGCTGAGGTATCGATCACTGGTAAAACCTCGCGTAAAACCACAGAAAAAGCAACTAAAGCGCTGAATACAGGTTTAGCTGGTGAAGTATTATTCTCAGATTTAGCGATCGAAGAGAAAAAAGATCGTCAAGGTAATACCAGTTACGTTGCTCGTGGTGAAAAAGGTCGGGTTTGGGTATTGGCTGGTGAAGTCTATGACTTACCGCCAACTGCGGAACCAACTGTCAAAAATGAAGCCCAAGTCCAAGAAGGCGATGTGCTTGCGGAAACTCGCTTGATTACTGAGCATGGTGGCGTTGTTCGTCTTAGTGAAGAAGATAGCCGCCATAACCGTGAAGTGGAAATCATCACTGCTTCGGTAATCTTGGATCAGGCGATCGTCAAAGAAGAAAGCTATCAAGGGCGTGAGCATTATGTGCTTGAGACTCAAGGTGGTCAAAGTTTCTCCCTCAAGGCTTCTCCAGGCTCAAAACTGATTAATAATCAAGTTGTTGCCGAGTTGATTGATGATACTTACCAAACTAAGAGCGGCGGTATTATCAAGTTTGCTGGTGTAGAAGTCGCTAAGCGCAGTAAGGGCAAGCAGGGTTATGAAGTCGTTAAAGGCGGCACATTGCTATGGGTTCCTGAAGAAACCCATGAGGTTAACAAAGATGCTTCCCTGTTGATGGTCGAAGAAAATCAGTTTATCGAAGCTGGAACTGAAGTCGTCAAGGATATCTTCAGTCAAACTGCTGGTGTGGTTGAAGTATTCCAAAAGAATGATATTTTGCGCGAAATTGTGATCAAGCCAGGTGACTTGCATTTGGTCGATGATCCACAAACGGCGATGCAAAAGAATGGGACTTTGGCTTATCCAGGCACGGAAATCATGCCAGGATTGACTTCGCCCGAACTTCGCTATGTGGAATATCTGGACTCAACCGAGGGACCAGCATTGCTATTGCGTCCTGTGGAAGAATACCAAGTTCCTGATGTACCAACGGTTCCTAGCCAAGAATCGGTTAACCAAGAGGGGCGTTCGATTGGTCTGCGTGCAGTTCAACGTATTCCTTATAAGGATGGCGATCGCGTAAAGGCGATCGATAGCGTTGAGCTACTAAAAACTCAATTGTTGCTGGAAGTTGATACCGACGCACCTCAATTGGCAGCGGACATTGAGTTTATTCCTAACGACGCTGATCCAGGTAGTCTGCGCTTGCAATTGGTAATTCTCGAATCTTTGGTAATTCGTCAAGACAACTCTGGCGATCCTGCTCATAGCAACTCGCGGACAAGACTATTGGTAAACGACGGCGATCGCATTGATCCAGGTGCAGTCGTTGCCCGTACCGAAATTCTCTGTAAGAAACCAGGTCAAATCCGTGGTATTCGCCAAGGCTCTGAAGTGGTTCGCCGTTTGCTAGTGGTCACGGAAGTCGATTGCATTACGACTCATTGCCCTAATCCCACAGTTCAAGTTGGCGATCTTTTGCGATCAGGTGATGA
>JANNDZ010000339.1:0-2624 GCA_031378395.1 Pseudanabaena sp. OTE_75_metabat_487_sub | reverse complement strand
GTCTCTGCTGCTTGGCTTTCCTTAGGGGCGATCACGCCAAATGCTGCTTCAGCGCAGCAACTTCTAGCCCAGTCACAGCCCGTCGCTTCTCCCCAAGCTCAGCCTTTAGAGCCTACTAAGCCCAACTCTCTTGAGAGTAGTGTATTTAGTATTTCGGGTGGACAACGATTGATGTCGGAGTCGATGACCGCAATTAGTCAGCAAAATTACGATCAAGCTGTTACTAAGTTGCAAGATGCGCGCCAAGTGTTTAACCAGCTATCAAATTTTTATCAAGAGTTAACAACGAGCTTTTCAGGAATTGACAATCGCATTTCTGATAGTCATCGTCGCAAGGCTTTACAAACGGCTCAGTTGCGTGATGAGGCGACTTATCAGCTTGCCGTAGTCTATCGTGCAAAAAATCAGCCTGAATTAGCTGTGCCCTTGCTAATTCAGCTGATTCGTAGTCAAGCGCCAACTCGCGATTTGGGTTCGCAAGCTTATCAGCAGTTGTTTGAGCTAGGTTTTGTGGATGCACAGTTTGTGCGCCCTAATGCTGCGGCTCCTAAATAATCAACAATAAAAAAGAGAGGAGATGCAAAGCATCTCCTCTCTTTTTTATTGTTGATTACCAATTCACGAAAGTGTGACAACACTTTTGTGAATCAAAAACTAAATACAGTAAGGTTTTTTAAATGAAGAAATGGCAACGCCATTTCTTCATTTGGTATTAGTTTTGTTTCCAATGACGTGCTAATTGCTTTGCTTTTAGTCCCGATTCGATTACTTCTAGTAGTCTGGTCATACCTGTTGTATTCACAATTTCATAGGTTTTATTAGCCCGACGACAAGCCTCGATCGCTCTTTCGGTGAGTGAGTGGCTTGCATAACCCGTCACGATGATAATTAGATCGCCACCTGCAATTTGACTCTCGCCTTGAGCTGCAAGTTGTAAGCCATCTTGTTCGGTATACCACATTAAATTAATAGCCGAATCGCGCAGCCTATTTTTTACAGCCGTTTGTAAGCGATCGTGTCCGCCAAATACCAAAACCTTGCCACTGAGATCGGTATAGAGTGCAGGGCGTTTGTCCGACTTGAGGTGTCGTGCTGTAGGTTGGACATCTGGGGCGCGATCAACACGGGAGCGATTTTCGAGTGCTTTGTTGTAAATAAAGGTGAGAGTTTGTTCATGGCTGCCACGCAAACGAGCAACAGGGCCTTCCTCACTGTGGGAATTTATTTGATTGATCAATGCCTCGACGACTTCTTCGAGAGCGTTGATTGCTTTTAAGTCATTGCCATATCCCCGAACTGCGATCGAAGCGTCGGTAGCGCTAAAGAAATCGCGTTGCTCTTCGATCATCTCCAAGAGATCAGCCTTTAACTCCAATCGCCATTGAGCCGTTTGTTCAGTTATTCTTTCATCTAGTAGTCTTTCTTCACTCAAGATCAATTGGCGATCAGCAAGTTGGGCTGCTAGTGTGGGGGCTTCAGCGATTTCCTGTCGGATATCGGCAGCCTTTTTTTCTAGCCTTTGCTTAGTCTCGCTGTCTTGATGTGTCCCTTCGCGGCTATATTCTTGCAACATCTGCTCAACTTTTGCCAGCAGAGGTTTCAATCTTGCTTCAATTTGAGCTACTGCTTCTTGAATTTGGCGATCGCGCTGTTGTTGTAGTCGATTTTGTTCTAACTCTACCTTTGCCATCGTCAGCAAGTCGCTAACCGAAGCTTCCAGTTCATCTAATTCAGAAATATGCATATTTACCTAATATCTGCCTATATTTGCTTAATTTTAATCAGTCGAGAATAAGTCGTAAGAAATGACGTGAATAAGTAATTATAAGAAGTTATCGTCACTAATCTCCAATGTAACCTCTCGCTTGCCTAAGTGTGTATAGTTTTATGCCTCAAACCGATATCAACCCTACTGCCTATATTGATTACGCCCTATTAGATCCCTCCGCCAGCGATGAACAAGTAGATCGCGTTTGTGAAGAAGCTGATCGCTTCGGATTTGCTAGCGTCTGCGTTTATCCTTGCAATGTCAAGCGCGTAACAGAACGGCTACTCAAAACTAAGGTAGAAATTTGCACAGTGATCGGCTTTCCTAGTGGCGCGACCACCTCAAACGTTAAGCTTTATGAAGCTATGGAGGCTGTGGAAAATGGTGCAACGGAATTAGATGTCGTTATTAATTTTGGTTGGCTAAAAACTGGACAGACGAATTTATTACACCAAGACATTGCGCAAATCTGTGAGGAATCAGGTAAACCTGTCAAAGCAATTTTAGAATTAAGCTTACTCACAACCGATGAGCAGGAACTTGCCGCCGAAGTATGTATGGATGCAGGGGTAGCTTTTTTGAAAACTGGCACAGGCTGGGCTGGGGCTGCAACGATTGAAATGGTGAAATTTCTCAAGGAAATTTCACGCGGTAAGGTCGGTATTAAAGCTTCAGGCGGAATTCGTACCAGAGAGCAGGCGATTGCTTTAATCGATGCAGGGGCAACACGCATCGGCACATCTCATGGCGTAGCGATCGCCCGCGAAAAAGATTAATCAAAAAAGATATGTGAGGCATATCTTTTTTGATTGTAAGGATCAAAAATTTACTAAAACCCAAAGACGTTTCGGCGGGC
>JANNDZ010000334.1:0-3600 GCA_031378395.1 Pseudanabaena sp. OTE_75_metabat_487_sub | reverse complement strand
GCAATGATGGGTTACGCTATCGCTAACCCATCCTACGTTTAACTTCAACAACTTACTTGGTAAATTCGCATGATATTCGCAGGTAATTTATGAAACGTCGTCAACTTTTACTGACATTATTGGGTGTACCTGTAGTTGGCTCATTGATTTATGCCGCGATCGCAAAATCGAAAAACCAATATGAGCCAGTTTTAGCCAAGTCTCCAGTCAGTAAGCCTGATGTTACCGATCCCAGCGAGGAGCCATTACTACGTTTTGCCGCGATCGCAGATAACGGATTTGGTAGCTCTGACCAGATGGCTGTCGCTAAATCTATGTGGGAAACCTATCAGCAAAAGCCCTATGCCTTCGTGCTGATGGCTGGCGATAATATTTATTCCTACGGTGAAATTAGCTTAGCCAAAGCATATTTTGAAGAACCCTATGCCCCATTACTCAAAGAGAATGTGAAATTTTATGCGGTGCTAGGTAATCACGACATTATCAAAACCAATAACGGACTTGATCAGATTAATTACCCACTTTTTAATATGCGCGATCGCTACTATTCGTTCACAAAAGGTGAGGTAAAGGAAGGTACTGTAGAATTTTTTGCGATCGATACGAATAAAAATGCGGATTGGGATACTGAACTAGCATGGCTCGATCGCCAACTTGCTAACAGCACGGCCCCTTGGAAAATTGTTTATGGACATCACCCCCTATACTCGTCGGGTAGACATGGCAGCAGCCCAGAATTAACCGCTAAGCTCGCACCCATCTTTGCCAAACATCAAGTGCCGCTATATCTTTGTGGACATGATCATGGCTATGAGCGATCTGTCCCCCTTGATGGCACAACCTATATCGTCAATGGCGGCGGCGGCGCACCTCTATATCAATTTGGCAAATCGCCCCAAACTGCTTTTGTAAGTTCGCAGTTTAGCTTTATGACTTTTGATGTCTATCAAGATAAAATCATCACCAAAGCGATCGCAACCGATGGCAAAGTTTTTGATCGCGCCATAATCACTAAAACCATTTAATGTGAAGTGACACGAAGCGCCGTTTTACTTTTAATTAACCAAACCATTAATTACTATGAGCTTATACCTGTACGCAATTTTGCAAGCTGATCATATCGAGCTAGTTAAAGGTCTCGATCTCAACGGTATGAATGCTCAGCCCGTCCAGTTTCACCCGCTCCCTCCTTTTGCGATCGCGTATAGTGAATCTCAACAGGAGCGCTATCTCGCTAGCCGCGCTAACCTGATCACTCACGAAACAGTTTTAGAATCACTGATGAAGGCGATCGATCCACATAAAGCTGTACCTTTGCCTTTGCAGTTTGGGCTGGTGGTTGAAGAATGGGAAGAGGTAGAACAAGATTTGCTAATTCCTTACGAAGCAAAACTCACAGAATTAATCGATAACTTAATCGGCAAACGAGAAGTTAGTGTCAAACTCTTTTGGAATCAAACGGAAGAGTTAAATCTTGCCGTAGCTGAAAATAAAGACTTGCAGAAAAGGCGTGAAGCTTTAGTTGGGAAGGTGCTAAGTATGGACGAAGCGATCGCAATTGGACAAGAACTAGAATCTGCGATCGAGCAGCGTCAACAAGTCATCATTGATGCTTTTGTGGATACGCTCAAGCCGCTATCCCATGAGTATGCTGAGGGAGAATTGCTGACAGAAAGCATGATTTATAACGGTTCTTTCTTAATCGATTGGGATAAAGAACCAGAATTTGCTGCCGCCGTCGAAGCTCTAGATCTCCAATTTGAGAACCGCCTCAGAATTCGCTACAACGATTTTACTGCTCCTTATAACTTTGTAAATGTAGATCGAGACAACTAAAAAAGGGAGCGCTAAGCGCTCCCTTTTTTAGTTGAATTTAGACAAATTCAGCTTCGATAGTTTCAGGTTGTTGCTGAGGACGTGGATCGAACTCGAATAGAGAGTAGACAACATCGCGACGGATTTGGGTCATCATGTCTAGGAAGATCTCGTAACCTTCGCTCTTATATTCAATCAAAGGATCTTTTTGTCCATAGCCGCGTAATCCAACTGATTCGCGCAAAGCTTCCATTGCTTGTAAATGATCGCGCCAGAGAGAATCAATCCGCTGTAAGATAAAGAAGCGTTCGGCTTGACGCATCAAACCAACTTGCAAGGATTCCACCTGTGCTTCTTTGATTTCATAGGCACGGCGAACTTCTTCACGGAGGAAAGCTTGCATCTCAGGCAAGAACATGTCGTCAAGCTGATCTGGTTCAAGATCCTGCAAAAGATTTACAAATTCTTTTACTTTTTTCACCATTGCTACGAGATTCCACTCTTCGGGCGGAAGCTCAGGATTAACGTAAGCATTGACGATATCATCCATCGTGCGTTCAGCATATTCGATCACGCGATCACGTAAGTTTTCACCCTCCAACACGCGACGACGCTCAGCATAGATCGCTCGACGCTGATTGTTCATAACTTCATCGTATTCAAAGACTTGTTTACGGATGTCGTAATAGTAGGTTTCCACCTTCTTCTGAGCGTTTTCTAAGGCACTGGTCAGCATCCCTGAACTAATCGGCATATCTTCTTCGACGCGGAAGGCGTTCATCAAGCCTGCGACGCGATCGCCTGCAAAAATCCGCATCAAATTATCTTCGAGGCTCAGGAAAAATCTCGTAGAACCTGGGTCACCCTGACGACCGCAACGACCACGTAACTGATTGTCCACCCGACGAGACTCATGGCGCTCAGTACCAATCACATGTAAGCCGCCCAGCTTTGTTACCTGCTCATGCTCAGCATCGGTGACTTCTTCGTATTCCCGCTTGATCAAAGTGAATGCATCGCGGAGTTTTTGGATTACTTCATCATCGGTAGGTGCTTTCTCGGAAGCAACAGCGAGCATGTCTTCAGCTTCCAGTTCTGACTGACTCATTCTGCCAAGCTTCTCAACTGCAAAATCTACAGCATCTTTGAGCATAGCTTGGGCATCTTTAGAGAGTTCGCAAGGATAGAGACTATCGGATACTTTCCAAGTCTTTTTCTTTTTGCCATCCGTTGAGCCGAATCCCTGTCCTTTTTGAGGGCGATCGCTAAACATGCGCTGACCTTCATTGGTAAAGTCATCGTCATCTTCAGGACGCACAATCATTGGCATAAAGCTTTCACGCACCTTCAGACGCGCCATATAGTCAGCATTACCACCGAGGATAATGTCCGTACCACGACCAGCCATATTGGTTGCGATCGTGATCGAGCCTTTGCGACCAGCTTGGGCAACGATTTCGGCTTCGCGTTCTACGTTCTCTGGTTTTGCATTGAGTAGATTGTGAGGAATTTCTTTTTCACTCAACAACCGTGCTAAGACTTCAGATTTTTCCACGCTAGTCGTTCCAATCAGTACAGGACGACCTGATTCATGCATTTCGCGACACTCTTCGGCAACAGCTCGCCACTTGGCTGCTTCAGTTTTGTAGACCACATCCGACCAGTCACCGCGTCCGCTCTTGCGATTGGTGGGCATGGTTGTGACTTCAAGGTTATAGATTTTTCCTAGTTCCGCTTCTTCGGTTTTTGCCGTGCCAGTCATGCCGCCAAGTTTTGGATAGAGCA
>JANNDZ010000228.1:0-2710 GCA_031378395.1 Pseudanabaena sp. OTE_75_metabat_487_sub | reverse complement strand
AGATGACCTCACTGTAATGAGCAATAAAAATATACTATAGCCCAATCATGAAAAATCAAACGATTAACCTGATGAAATTGTTACTCCACCAATATTGATCGCGCTGACCTGACTCAAAAGCAAGGTTATCCCACCTCATCCAAAAGCCTCCTCAACTCCTGCTTTAAAGCCTCGACATCGGGCAGATAAAGCTGATATCTCGATACAAAAAGCTGATTGGAAATTCCTCCCGTGGCATACTCCACTAAAATCTCATCCTTATCTCGCGCCAACACAATTCCAATCGGTTCATTATCATCTTCCATATTCTCTTCGGCACGAAAATAGTTTAGATACATATTCATCTGTCCTATATCTTCATGCCGCACTGCCCTTGTTTTTAAGTCAATTAAGACAAAACATTTCAAAATACGGTGATAAAACACTAAATCGACATAAAAATGCGTATTATTTAACGTAATTCGGTACTGTTGCCCAATAAATGCAAATCCCTTTCCCAGTTCTAATAAAAACTTCTCTAACTTCACAATCAACCGATTTTCTAATTCACTCTCAAGGTAATTGCGATCTGGCAAATCCAAAAACTCAAATACATAGGGATCTTTCACCACATCCCGCGCTGATTCGATAATCTGTCCTTTCTGCGCCAAAGCCAAAATCTCTGCCCGATCCTTACTCATGGCAACTCGCTCAAACAAAGCCGAATCCTTTTGGCGCTTTAATTCCCTCACACTCCAGCGATCTCGTATACATTGCTGCTCGTAAAACGATCTCGCTAAATCATCTGAAACCGCCAAAAGCTCCGTGTAATGTGACCAACTCAATTTGCCAGACAGTGTTTGGCAATTCTTATAGGACAAGTAAAATAGACGCATATACTGCAAATTAGAACGACCAAATCCCTTGCCATAAGCTGTTTTCAAATCCCGTGATAATTGAGTTAACAGCCTTGAGCCATATTCCGCTCTCTCATTCCCCTTCTGCTCAAACTCCACAATGTACTGCCCAATTTGCCAATAGGTTTCTACCAAAAGCGTATTAACCTGCTCAAAGGCGCGTTGCTGCCCCTGTACCAAGCATTCACCAATGCGATCGATTAATTGCTGATAGGAATCGATTAGATCACTCATAAATTAGCTTTTAGTCTGGGATGACAGTATACCCCAATCCTAGAAATGAAAGTTAAGCCAGATTCAAGATAAAGTTTACACAGGTACAAAAATATGAAAAAGCTGTTACTCGTTGAATCTCCATCCAAGTGCAAAACCATTCAAGCCATCCTCGGCAATGAATGGCAAGTGGAAGCTTCCTTTGGTCACTTCACGGAACTAGCCAAAGATGGTGAAGATAGCTTGGGCTTTACCATGCACAAAGATACCAACAAAATTGAATGTCGCTATCAATTGACTGAAGGTAAAGGTCAACAGGTAGTCGCTAAACTTCGCGCTGCGGTGAAGAATGCTTCAGAAGTTGTGCTTGCTACCGATGGCGATCGCGAGGGTGAGGGGATTGCTTGGCATTTACAACAGCAACTTAATTTGCGTAATCCTAAACGTGCTGTCTATAACCAGATTACGCCCACGGCGGTTAGAGCCGCGATCGCCAATGCTCATCAGTTAGATTTGAACCTGATTTCGGCTCAGAGAGCGAGACAATGTTTGGATCGGTTGATTGGGTTTAAGGTTTCGCCTTTGGTACGGCGGACAAGTGGCGGTAGTTCGGCTGGTCGAGTGCAGTCGGTAGCTTTGCATATCGTCTGTCAGCGCGAACGGGAGATAACTGCTTTTGTGCCGATTACTTACTGGTCGGTATGGACGGAATATACTGAAGGATTTACGGCTTTCTATGCAGGTAGTAGCGAGATTGAGCCTGTGCTTGACGATCAGGATGTTACCGATGATGCGGCGGAAGTGAATACGGAATCTACGGTGGAGTCAAAACGGGTATTGTCGGAAGCGGAAGCTACTAGAATTATTCAAGTTGCCCGTAATCATCCCCATGTCGTTCGCGAAGCTACGGGTGTCACTGCTCAGAAATCACCATTGCCGCCTTTCATTACCAGTTCGCTCCAGCAAGCTGCCTCTGTGAGATTAGGGCTATCGCCTGAAGAGACGATGAAAGTGGCTCAAGAGTTGTTTGAGGGTGTCGATTTGCCGAATGGTCGCAAGGGTTTGATTACCTATCACCGCACTGTTAGCACTAGCTTAGCGCCTGAGTTTTGTGCTGAGGTGAAGGATTGGCTATCGAAACACGATCCTGATAATGTCCCTAAGAAAACTACTCGTTATCGCGAACAGGCGACTGCTCAATCCGCCCATGAAGCGATTCGTCCTACCTATTTGAGTATTACTCCGAAAACGGTGAGAGACCATCTCAGTGCGAAACAGCATCAACTCTATGAGTTAATCTGGCGCAGAGCTGTGGCTTCTCAATGTGCTAATGCTTTGATTCAAAAAAGTCGGGTGATTATTCAGGCTGGTTCGACGCTCTGGCAGACTAGGGGCAGTATTCTCACCTTTGCGGGTTATACGCGCTATTGGAATGATTTGAGTAAGGATAAACATATTCCTGCGTTAACCAGTGGGCAGACCTTGGCTTTGGCGAATGCTGGTTTTACGCAGAAACAAACTCAACCTCCTGCGCGGTATAGCGAGGCGAAGTTAGTACAGGTGCTAGAGCGTCAGGGTGTGGGTAGACCGAGTACGTTTGC
>JANNDZ010000294.1:0-4352 GCA_031378395.1 Pseudanabaena sp. OTE_75_metabat_487_sub | reverse complement strand
GGTTTTATTTCGTAACTAGAGTAACTATAGCTATACGCCCCTTCCCAACCAAGAATTAGTGGCGCTGAGCGCCACTAATTCTTGGGTTTTACTGTCTATTTTTAGGCTAGGAAGGGAGTATGTTTGAAATCCCAGAAAAACACGAACGAAGAATATAACTTTTGTATAACTTTTGGTATGACCTTTTACTAACTTATAGTAGTTGATATATACGTTGAATTGATAGATAAGTATATATATGAATAATATGTAACTTCAAGATTACTGATGTTAAAACTTAGTTCTATAAACTGATATATGGTTGTATTACCAAAACAAGGAATTAAGTTTACTCTAATTATATCTATTGACTTTCTGATTAACGCCATGATCTTGATATGTGGCTTTCTTAGTATTCATAATATTTAATAGCATCATTAATTGTTGTTAATGTTATTAAAATCAAGTCATTAATTCCAAGCTAGGTAAGTTTTTATTGTAAAGGTATAGAGGTAATAGAGAGGAAAAAATGACTAGTCTTATTGTAAATAAAGTGCAAGAGAATAAACTGGCTGATTACCCAAAAGCAACTTCTTACATATCTAGTTCAATGTTCAATTTCAAGCAAATTAAAACCTCTACAATTTCATTCTTTGGCACTCTCTTGGGTATACATAAATCTACTATGTTTAACAGAAAATCTGTTGAGCCTAGCCAGTTTTCAGTTAAACTGCTTAGGGTTGAGCCTGAGATTGGAGAAGCTAAACTTAAGAATTTAGCTGATGTATGCTACAGGTCTGAGAAATCTGTATTTTTGAATTTGCCTCATGCAAATGAACTGCCACAAAGCAATAATCCAATTACTTGGAATGTAAAACGAGCATTGGATTGGTTAGCGGCTTTTTCAATTCTCTTAGTTCTTAGTCCAGTTATGATTTCATTAGCTGTGATTATTGCTAGTAGCTCAAGTGGTTCAATATTTTTTCATCAATGGCGTATTGGTGAAAGTGGCAAATTGTTTAGAATCATTAAATTTCGTACCATGATTACCGATGCTGACAAATTGCATCATCTGGTGATGAGTGGTCAAACTGGACTTCATAAATGTGAAGACGATCCAAGAATTACTAATGTTGGTCGTTGGATGCGTAAGTATAGCCTTGATGAACTTCCTCAACTCTTCAATGTTTTACGTGGTGAAATGAGTCTAGTGGGACCACGTCCTTGGGCTTTGTACGATGCTTTGCGTATTAGTGGCGATCGCAAAAGAAGACTAAATTCATTACCAGGAGTAACTGGTGCTTGGCAAGTTAGCGCTCGTTCAACAATGCTTGATCTAGATACAGTTACTGATTGCGACTTAAATTATCTTCGCAACTGGACTTTGTGGTCAGATTTACAAATTTTGTTAATGACCGTTCCTAAGGTTTTGTCTGGATTTGGTGCTTGCTAAAGTCTTTGTGTTTTTTTAAGATTATGAATTGACCGACAGATATCAACTGCTTTTCAGACCTTCTAATTTCTGTCGCCAATGTTTTCAAGTTTACCCATGTGTTTATATGGGCTTTTCTACCCCAAACAATAAGAGTTCACGGCAAAGCAGCGCACCCATATTGTTTAGTTTGGATGTAGTCGAGGGTGCATCATTGAAGGAATCTCTACATTACCAAGTAAGTGTGTGGCAATGATTACTTGAGCTTTTTTTTGGGTAACTCGCCAGTAATAGACATTATCTGGTAACACTAAAACTATTGGACCAGAGCCACATAGTCCTAAACATCCACAAGCTTCTACACTTACATTTACAATTTTTTGCTGTTGTAATATTGCCAAAACTTTAGCCGCACCATCTTTTACGCAGGTGCGATGCTGACAAACAAGAACTTGGCGGATGGGTGAACTTTCCAAAGTAGCGATCGCAGTTTTTGTATGGGCTAAGAGTATTGCCATGCGATACTCTTAGTATTTTAGCGCACGACTAAAACTGGTGAAGCACAATGGTGTACAACATAATCACTGACACTACCTAGCATCAACCTCTCGACTGATCCCAAACCTCTTGATCCCAGTATTACTATATCTGGGCTTTCCTCTTTTGCCACGCAACAAATTACATCACGAGGCTGACCCATTTCTAGTCTAGTACGGCTCTTCATTTGTAAAGTTTCACAAGTGTCTTCAGCTTTTTGAAGTAATGTTTGACCTGCGCTCAAAATTTTACGCTCTAGCTCAATGTCAGGAAGTCCGCGCCAGCCAACCCAATCACCAGTGGGCAGCATGACTTCAGGGATATAGCTGCTGAGTGGTTCAACTACAGTCAGCAAGACAATTTCAGCTTCGAGAGGAACAGCAAAGGTCAAGGCTTTCGCAAGCGCATTTTCGCTAGCTTGAGAGCCATCAATAGCAACTAAGAATTTCATATGGTTACCGTAATATAGAACTTATATTGTCTGTAAAGCATTTGTAATGCTTTGTAAGTAATGCATTCGTTGCGTATATAGCGATCGCCAATTTTTATTTTCAAGATTTGGTTAATCTAGCGCGTTTATTTGCAATAAATGATGTGTAACTGCAATAAACCGAGAAAACTCAAATTTGCAAATATCTACATAACTAATTACAGACCCAAATATACTGAAGTTAATAAACAAGTTGTAAATCTTTGCTGTAGTTCATTTCTTGTAATATTCCATGACACGCGATATTCGTATTGGTTTTGCTAAATCTGTGGGTAATACGCCCCTGATTAAAATTGAGTCTCTTTCAGAAGCGACAGGCTGCACTATTTTAGGGAAAGCTGAATTTCTGAATCCAGGTGGTAGCGTTAAGGATCGAGCAGCTTTGTTTATGGTGTTAGAGGCTGAAAAAGCGGGAACCCTCAAAGCTGGCGGCACAATCGTGGAAGGGACGGCAGGTAATACTGGCATTGGACTCGCTCTCGTAGCTAATGCGCGTGGTTATCTCAGTGTGATTGTGATGCCCAGCAATCAATCGCTAGAGAAAATTGATTTACTCAAGACTTTGGGCGCTCAAGTAGAGTTAACAAATCCTGCCCCTTTTTCTAATCCTGATAATTACTATCATGTTGCTCGAAAACGAGCAGAAGAAGTTAAAAATGCATTCTGGGCAAATCAGTTTGAGAACATGTCTAATTCTGACGCGCATTACTTTACGACTGCTCCTGAAATTTGGAGTCAAACTGACGGCGATCTAGACGGGATCGTCATGTCTTCTGGAACGGGTGGCACGATCGGCGGTGTAACTGCTTACCTTAAAGAACAAAATTCCGCGATCGCAACTTATCTAATTGACCCGACTGGTTCAGGTTTGTATAGCTATATGACTACAGGCGAATTTAAGGCTGAGGGTAATTCAATTACAGAAGGTATTGGCATTAACCGAGCAACTGCAAATTTTAATCGTGCTAGGTTAGATGGAGCTTTTCAAGGAACTGACCAACAAGTAATTGAGATGTCACAATATTTGCTAAAGCACGATGGCTTATTTATTGGCAGTTCGGCAGCACTAAATGTGGTTGGAGCTGTGAAGCTAGCGCGTAAACTTGGCAAAGGTCACACGATCGCGACAATTCTCTGTGATGGTGGTGGTCGATATCAGAGCCGAATGTATAACCCAGTATGGTTAGCAGAAAAAGGTTTAACGCCAGTGTCTAAAGGCTTGGACTTTATGGATGACTAATTAGATGACTGATTTAACAACTGATTTAGCAACTAAGAAGTATCGATGTATCGGTGTTGGTGTGATCTGGGATCGCGATCGCCAACGAATCTTAATTGATCGCCGTTTACCTGAAGGTGAACTGGCAGGATATTGGGAGTTTCCTGGTGGCAAGCTTGAGGGGCATGAAACTGCGGCGGAATGCATCAAGCGTGAGCTGCAAGAAGAACTAGCGATCGATGTTGAAGTTGGCGATCATTTGATCACTGTCGATTTTGAATATGAAACGCTGCGAGTAAGCCTGATTGTGCATCACTGTACTCATGTGTCGGGTGAACCGCAGGCGATCGCCTGTTCAGAGATTTGCTGGGTAACTGTTGACGAATTAGATAGCTATCAATTGCCTGCTGCCAATTACCAAATTGTCCAAGCTTTAAAGGAAAATAACTTGTCAAATTTTTGTTAAATTCTTGTTAAGTAACTCAGCATAGAAAAACAGAGCCACAATCTACATCGCCCGCGCAGCAGGTGATGCAGATTGTGGGGCTTTATACTGTTACTGGAGTTTAGACTAAGTTGATTAAGAAAACGAGAAAAAGAGCAGGAAAAAGTAACCCAGAGAATGGATAACTGGGCAAATCCAAGAGAATGAAAAGGAGAATATTTAGGGTTAGGAATTAAGGATGTCTTTGTTG
>JANNDZ010000335.1:0-9632 GCA_031378395.1 Pseudanabaena sp. OTE_75_metabat_487_sub | reverse complement strand
CTTTTTGAGTTCTTGCTTAGCGGAGTTAAGCTGATCGGGATCACGATATTTTTTTGCTTTGTTGTTTGCTAAGGCTATTGGGTTTGAGGTTATAGGCTTTTTCCACAGCAGCTAAATCACCGAGAAACCAAGATTCTAATTCACGGCAAATGATCCGAATCAATATATTTGCTTGCCCTGCGGTTTGACAGATTCTGAACAGTTCACTTTTTAGCTCTTTACAATCATGGGAGTCTTGGTCATGGACAATGATAAATTTTGTCTTGGGTGCATATTCAAAGGCTTTTATTTTTTTTGGGATCGAGTTGGCTAAATCTTGTTTACCTTGGTGGGGAATACAGATATAGGTGACTTCAGGGGGGATCACTTGGGGTAAAAGTTGATCTAAAACGTTCTTAATGGAAGGTTCTTCGAGTAGAAAAATCAGATCGTAACTCATCAGGGCGTAACTCCCTCAAACCAGCCTTGATTCCAGAGATAACCAGGGAGATCGCCTGCTGCAACTAGATTTTTTAAGGTTTCGTTGTCGGTAGCTTTTTGGATTTTGGTGACTCCTTTTTCTTTGATGAGCCAATAAATACTATCTAGGGGAACCGCATTTAAAAAGTCGGGGGAATGGGTCGAGACAAAGACTTGTCCCCCTCGATGGGCATAGCTGGCAAATTCTTCGGCAAGTTCATGTAAGAGGCTCGGATATAGTTGGTTTTCGGGTTCTTCTACGCATAATAGGGGATGGGGTTTGGGGTCAAAGAGGAGGATTAAATAGGCAAACATTTTCATTGTGCCGTCGGAAACGTAGCGATCGATAAATGGATCTTTAAATGCTTGGTCTTGGAATTTGAGAATTAGTCTGCCATCTTCGGTATTTTTGGCTTCTACTTTGGATATACCAGGAACTCTGGCTTGCATTCGCTGCAAAATTTGGTTGAATATTTCGGGATGTTCTTGATAGATATATTGGGCAACTACTGCCATGTTGTCGCCTGTCGCTGAAAGGTGTTCGGCATAGAGTGCGTCTTTGCTGCCTCTGGCTTCGCTGATGTGGAAGTCGGAAACGTGCCAATTTTCTATTAATGAACGGAAGGCACTGGCGGCTTTAAAACGTTGAAATTGTCCTAGTCCTTTGATGGCTAAGATATCGCTGGATTCGAGTTGTTGTTCTTCGCGTTCTAGTTCTTCGTCGGTTTGTTCAAAGTCTTCTTCGTTGATGATGGCGTAACCTTTGCCATTTTGGAAGTCGAGAAAGTGAAATGGTTTACCATGTTCTCCCCTTTTGTAGCGGAGGATTTCTCTTTTTACTATGGGTCTTTTTTGATCTTGTCCAATTATGAGGCTATAGGTGACAAGGCGCTCTGTTTCTAGAATTTTCATCCTAAATTTTAGTTCTATTTCGATGTCTTCTTTTTCTTTGCCTCTGGTGACAACTTCGTTAAATCCGCCTCTTATTTGGAGGGCTTGGCGAATGTTGTTTTTTAGGGCATCGCGCAGAAATCCAAAAATATCAAATAGGGTTGATTTGCCTGTACCGTTGGCTCCGATAATTACGCAAAGGGCTGGAATATTTTTAATTTCTATGTCTTCAAAGAGGCGATAGTTTTTGATTTTTATGGCTACAATTTTCATTTTTGATTGGGGAATGGTTGGTTAGGTAATAGGTAATAGGTAATAGGTAATGGGTAATGGGTAATGCTTTTATTCCCTATTCCCTATTCCCTCTATAAGATCGAGGTTGCGATAGATTTGTTCGATCGCAAAGCTTAGATTGATGCTTTTGAGTTCGATGGTGTCGCCTGCTTGGTAGTTAATAATTAACCAATCACCTGATTCGTTTTTGTGATACAAATCCATTTCGATCGCGGTAGAACTCACTAATAAATAATCTTGTAAGTTTGGGTTTTTGCGGTACAGTCTAAATTTGCCGCTTCTGTCGTAAGTCTCAGTGCTAGGAGATAGAACTTCAACGATGAGGCAGGGATAGGTGAAATGATTTGGGGTATTTTTGTCGCGATCGTCGCAGGTGACGCTGGCATCGGGGTAAGTATAGTTTTTGGTTGCAACAATATTAATCTTGATGTCAGAATTGCCTACTATGCAACTGCTATTTTCTAAATGATGATCAAACATGGCAGTAAGTCTGATGGCAAGACGACCATGATTAACGCTACCGCCGCTCATGGCGTAAACTTGACCGTTGATCAGTTCGTGTTTTTCTAGTTGCTTTTCTTCCCAAGCAAAGTATTCTTCTGTGGTCATTTGCGGAGAGTTTTCTTTGGCTGCAATCATGGAAAATCACTCGTTGGCTGATTTTGCTACTATTTTAACGGTTTACACAAACATTTTTGCAGCAAACCTTTGCTAGACTAAAGAATAATAGGCTTGGGAGAGGTGTTTTATGGTGCAAGCGCAGTTTAATTTGGATGAGTCGTTGTGGACATTTGTGCAACAGTCTTGGCAGTATGGTTTTCAGAATCAGGATGAATTGATTCGGGTGGCGCTGGGGAAATTGCAACAGGAATTATATTCGTTGGAGATGTCGGCGGATCTATATGCAGAGGTTTATGCTGAGGATGCGGATTTGCAGGCTTTGACGGATAGCGCGATCGCGGGCTGGCCAGAATGAATAGTTTGCGGCGCGAGCAGATTATTGATGTTGATTTGGAACCGACGAGAGGTTCTAAAACGGGGAGGATTTGGCTAGAGTTGATTTGGCAATTAAGCAAGTATTTGGCTTTAGTTAACGATAAATAGCAGCAGTTCCAAGCATTACACAAACATTTTTTGTAATAAGCCTTTTTTGAATTGTTCGGTTAAGTCGATTTGTTTGGCAACGGCTTCAATCTTTTGATCAAGCGCTGTCAAGAAATCAGCTATTTTTTCTTGTTCTTCAAGTGACGGTATTAAAAAGAAGATTTTTTTGAACTCTGAAAAGTGTAGGCGTTTTTTTTCAATCAATGAACCCGAAGCTAAGCTGTCATAGTACTGAATAGAATCCTCATTCCTCAAAAGATATTCTGCAAATTTGAGATTAACATTGCTGCGAATAGAAAATACATCATAGTACTTTGAAACCTTAACGGAGATATGTCTTTTGTGTCGAGCAATTGCTCCAAAACGAAGATTCATCGGGTTATAAGCAAAATCATTTGGTCGTACCAATTTATAAGCTTCATCTTCATTCTTTACTAAAAACTGTCTTTCATATCTTTCCGTTTTCTCTGTAATCCCGCTCTCAATAGTAAGACTGTAGAGAGGAATATCTTCTGATCCAATTGTATTTTGGGCTTCGATAAATGAGCCGACTAAAACTGGCTTCCAATCTCCAATAAATTTTTTAAGTCGAAGTTCAGGCTTTTTTTTGTGCTTTTTCTTTCCAAGCTTCCTGCAAAACACCTTCTGCATTACGCCCCGTTTATAGGTTTGCAGGAGTTCGTGCTTGCGGCGCAGTTGGCTGATGCGGATATCTACTGCTCCCAAAAAACTCGCTATCTTTTCCTGTTCTGCGATCGGGGTTGAGGAAACTTTATATGATGAAATTGTAGGAGCAGTAAGTTGAGGGACTCCAGTGCTTTCAATACATATATTTATTCGATTAATTTGATACTCAAAAAAATAAATATTTAAAGAGGTTTTAGGCTGCAACACTAATAGTCTAACTATTGGATAAAATCTGTGATCTCTTACGTGAGTTATTCCAATATTTACCCCCCGCCCTGCAACAGTGATTACATTGGGTTCAATTTTGTATTCGTTTGAGTATCCATATAAACCTTTCTCTTTTTCAGCATTAGCATATATAGGATATTTGTAAATTTCATCAGGTTCATTTCTGACCTTATTGGAATCAATATCTCCTCCAGCAGAAATTGAAAACAAATCAGATAACTTATACTTTTTCCAATCTCCCTCAAACTCGGAAAATCTTAACTTAGGAACTTTTCTATTTACCTTCTTACTCATAACGGAACCTCAATGCCCAACTCATCACAAAACCCACGAATCACGCGATCATTCTCCTCCATCTCCCGATCCATCGATCGCAACTCTAAGGCGATCGCCCCCAAATCAATCTCCTCCTCCTCCTCAAACGTATCCACATAACGCGGAATATTCAAATTAAAATCATTCTCCGCAACCTCCGACAACGGCGCACGATAACTATATTTTTCTTCTTGTAAACGTTGCCGATAAGTCGCCACAATCTTATCCACATCATCATCCCGCAAAAAATTCTGATTCTTCGCCTTCTCAAAATAGGCACTCGCATCAATAAACAAAATATCCTGCGGATGCTCCCGACACTTCTTAAATACCAACACACAAGTCGGAATACTCGTCCCATAAAAAATATTCGCAGGCAAGCCAATCACCGCATCTAACCAATTGCGCTCATTGATCAAATACTTGCGGATCTCCCCCTCCGCCGCACCCCGAAACAAAACCCCATGCGGCAGCACCACCGCCATCGTCCCATTCTCATCCAAATGATGCAGCATATGCTGTACAAACGCAAAATCCGCCTTAGAACTCGGAGCTAACCGCCCATACTGACTAAAGCGATCGTCCGACTCAAACAACTTATTTGCAGTCCAATGCGCCGAAAACGGCGGATTCGCCACCACAGCCTCAAACCGCATACCCTCATGCTGCGGATGCTCCAGCGTATCCTCTTGTCGCAAATCAAAATTCCGATAATGCACCCCATGCAAAATCATATTCATTCTGGCAAGGTTATAGGTCGTGCGGTTCATCTCCTGTCCGTAATAATCGCTAACCTTTTCCACCTCCCGCGCCACCCGCAACAGCAACGAACCCGATCCACAAGTCGGGTCATATACTGACTTTAGCCGCCGTTTCCCCGTCGTCACAATTTTCGCCAGCACCTTAGAAACCTGTTGCGGCGTATAAAACTCTCCCGCCTTCTTACCTGCTCCACTAGCAAACTGCCCAATCAAGTACTCATAGGCATCCCCCAGCACATCACTTTCGCTATCCTCCAACCGAAAATCAATCTTATTCAAATGCACCAAAATCTTCGCAATCAGTGCATTCTTAGCCTTGGGAGTCCGCCCCAACTTCGTCGAAGTCAGATCCAAATCTTCAAACAAATGATCGAAATCCTCCTCACTCTCCTTCCCCATCGTCGATCGCTCGATGTTATTCAGCACCTGAGTTAAATCATCCAGAATAAACACCGAACTCTTTTCAAAATCCTCATCCGTCAGCTTATCAATCTCCTCAGTCTGCTTATTGCCCAGCGCTCGTTTTGCCAAAGCCCCAAACAACTCCGACGGCTTCAGAAAATAACCTAACCCCGCGATCGACTCCTCTTTAATTGCTTCTAAATATTCCTGCCCCTCTGCTGACGACTCATCAAGCCCCAAAAAATCAATCTTATCCTCCGCCAAAATACCATTAGCAAAAAGATACTGACGCTCCGACAGATACTTATAAAAAATAAACCCCAAACAATAATCCCGAAACTCATCGGCATTCATCTTGCCCCGCAACGAGTCGGCAATATTCCAAAGTTGAGTTTCTAATTTTTTCTTTTGTCCGTTTATTCCGTTTTGTCCGTTCGTCATTGATCTTTCGTACTAGGCGATCGCTAGTACAGCCAAAAAATATTGTCAGATTAGAGTATAGCCTCTAACCAGCGCCTAAACCTTGAAATCAGGTCATGAAGGTTTAAGGTGGTGAAGTGGTCTAACTTGTTAATGCGATCGCATTAACAATCTATCTCCTCAAGGCGATCGCAATTACTGTGAGTTTTGAGTTTTATGCGATCGCCATACTAGGAACCTGCGAATAATATAACTAAGCAACCTCACTTAAAGCCTCACGAATCACCTCATCGCTTACCCCATGACGTTTTAGACTCTCGATAAATATAGAAACAGTATCTCCATCCAATCTCTCCAAATCAGCACGAAGTCCCTGACCAATGTAAGCCCGAACTAGAGGCTGATATCCCGAAAAGCCTAATAATGGCGCGACTTTTTTTAAATCTTCAATTACATCTTCAGGAATACGGATTGTTACAGTCGCCATCGGACGATTTCGATCTAACCGTTTTTTTAAAGCTTCAGTTTTCATAATATTCACGCTCCTTACGCGTTGCCTTTCTTGCTGAAATAATCCGAATCACATCATTTTCTCGCTCAACATACACAACATAGAGAAGATTCCATCGCTTATCTAAACCAATGACAGCATCTCGTTCCTCATCATTTCTGCTTGCGTCAACTACTACTAAAAATGGATCGAAAAAGGCTTCGGTAGCTTGCTGAAATGTCACACCATCATGATTAACAGGATTAATTCGAGCCTTCTCGTCATTCCAAACGAAGTTAATACTGTTTAGTACAAAATATACATCCATATTTTGTATTTTAGTCAAAATGTATTTACGTTGTCAATACAAAATATACACAACAGACATTATGAAGCGTTATTTCTAGGCGATCGCATTAATAATTTATTTGCTAAAGCGATCGCTATTACTGTGAGTCGTGATTCTTAGGCGATCGCATTAACAATCTATTAATTTAACTTTTTGGGCTTCAATTTTTTGGGTTTTGGTTTAGGAACCTCACTTGCTGTTAATTGAATAAGATTTGACATCCACGGTCGATCATCAAGTTGTTCTCCAATGAGAAAGTATGGTTTCGCATCTTTGTATGGAGGTACTTCTACGGTATTACCAATCATAGATCGCCCACTGGCAGTAGGCTTTACGAATAGTTGGTTATCGCAAACTAGAGCAACAACTTTCTCATCATAATAAATTGCATATTCGCCAAACATTTTTTTAAAAGATACATGTCCTAATCCGTTCGTTTGATCTCTGACATATTCAACAAAGCTTAGGTCTGATGACATACGGTTGTTGTGGCAAATAGTTAGCGTATTACAGAAATATTAACACTACTTATTCCGAGTTACATTTGCTACGCTCAAATCGTTGTCGTTATTTCTAGTCGATCGCAAACCTGCCAAGTAAGATTTTTCAAAAGACAAAATGGCATTGCCATTTTGTCTTTTGATGTAATTCAAAACTTAAAGCGGGATCGCAACTTTCATTGAGGCAACCAACCAGCAAACTGCTTCTCAACCGCCTTAAGAGGAGCCTGAATCTCAGCAAACACTCCTTGAGAAACAGGATCGGGATAGACATCTTCAATGCCTTGCTCGACTGCTTGCAAAATCAAATTCGCAACTTCGCTCGGTGCGACTTTATCCATTGGAACTGCTTCCGCCATGTCTGTATCTACTGGGCCTGGAAATACGCCAATTACATGTGTTCCTTGAGAGGCGAGTTCAGCACGAATACCTTGGGTTAAAGAATTGAGAGCTGCTTTAGAAGCACTGTAAGAACTAAATACAGGTGCATTCGCCACCGCCACTACTGATAGAATATTCACGATCGCACCGCCGCCATTACTCTTCAAAATTGGCGCAAAAGCACGAACCATTGAGAGAGTACCGAAGTAATTGGTATTCATCTCCCACTGTGCTGTTGCAATACTACTATCGATAAACAAACCACCAGCGCCCAATACACCAGCATTGTTAATTAAGAGGGTGACATCTTGAGCTTGTTGAGCAGCTTCAATCACTTGCTCAGGATTGGTAATGTCTAAAGCGATAGGAATAATTCGATCTGGCGCGATCGCAACGATATCTTTGAGCGACTCAATTGAACGTGCTGTAGCATAAATGCGACTTGCACCTGCTGTAACTAGAGCTTCGACATCAGCTTTACCAATGCCACGATTTGCACCTGTTACAAATGCGATCGATCCTTGAATGTTCATAATAATCTCCAGTTTTGTTTAATTTAGATTTGTTTGATTTGGGACTGCTTAATTTGAGTAAAGCAAATTGATTTTTGGGAGTTCCTAGCTGGCGTTTGACTTACCTGCTTTCTATGTCTTTAATATTGACTTATTCAAATACGTTTGATAAGACAGCAAAATGGAATATGATTTATCCTTATTTGGAATAAATTAACCGATGGATCGCCTCGACTGTATTAAAAGCTTTGTGCGCGTGGTGGAAACAGGGAGCTTTTCGGCAGTAGCGCGGGAACTCGACACCACTCAGCCTGTGATTAGCAAACAAATTGCTGCCCTAGAAGAGTATTTGGACGTGCAACTCTTAACTCGTTCGACACGCAAGCTCCAGCTAACACAAGAGGGAGAGCGCTTTTTGGAGCATTGCCAATTGCTTTTGGATGCTGCTTCCGAAGCGATCGCTAGTGTGGGTAAGCGCCAAAACCTAGTCGGGAAGTTGCGCGTAAATTGTTCTGTTGCCTTCGGGCAATATCAAATCATTCCCTATTTGAAGGGATTTCTCAGTCGCTATCCTAATCTGCAAATAGATCTATCAATGAGCGATCGCTTTGTCGATTTTCTCGAAGAGGGCATCGATCTTGCCATTCGCATCGGAGAGGTACGCGACCCCAACTTGATCGTGCATCGAATCGGGATCACGCGGCGAGTGACAGTTGGTGCTGTTGATTATTTTCGCGATCGCGAAGTGCCGAAAACACCTGCGGATTTAGTCAATCACAACTGCATCGTCTATTCCAATCTGACAACGGGCAATAATTGGCACTTTCAGCTTCCATCGGGTGGTACGACCCAAGTACTTGTGAAGGGAAATCTACAAGTAGATAGTTCTAATGCCATTCGGGAGGCGGTTTTAGCTGGTTTAGGTATCGTAGTTTGTCCTGTTTGGGTACTGGGCGATCTCATCCATTCTGAAAATTTACAAGTAATCCTCAAAGATTATCAGCCCATATCATTACCAATTTATGCTGTCTATCGGCGAGGGCGCTTTATTCCTGCTAAGGTGCGTTGTTTTATCGAATATTTCACAAATGAATTCAAGCTTAATCCTTGGGTGTCGGACTAAGCCGTTTTTCCCAACAAATAATACCAAAACACAAAATGGCTACGCCATTTTGTGTTTTTAAAACCCTTACTGGGTTTGGTTTTCAATTCACAAAAGTGTGGCAACACTTTTGTGAATTGGTATAACTAATGTTGCGCAGCAAAGGTTCACGCCACTAATTATTTAATGGAAAAAAGAAGCTAATTTGCCTGCGAAGTAGGCAAATTAGCTTCTTTGGTTTTTATATTTAATTGTGCCTACCTAATTACCACAAAGTGTTAGAGTCCTTTTTCAAGTTCTGTTTGAATACTTTTCTTGCGCTCCATCCAATCATCCAAATTGGAAACAGCATAGTACGATAAGGTCAAAACACCGAGATGAAAGGTCGGCCAACTACTGCCACCGTCTTCAATTATAATTTTTTTGAGCCCTTCCTTGAGGGCTTCCTTGCCAAGATCGTCGATTGCGATCGCTTTCAGAGCATCAATCAGTGGTCGAAAATAGACCTTGTAGAATGCGTCCTCGTACATTTCAGCGTAGCCTTCAGTTGAGATCGAGTCCCAATTCACCTCAATGGGTACTTCAAAGCCAGCTACTATGTCTATCTCTTGTTTGAGCTTAAGATAACGTCCTTCTGAGAAGGCTTTGATTGCTCTCCGTTCTGCTAATCCCATACAATTTCTCCGCAAAGAAGTAATCCGATATGATTGCCAATTTACACTGTTGTGCCTAACTAC
>JANNDZ010000241.1:0-6710 GCA_031378395.1 Pseudanabaena sp. OTE_75_metabat_487_sub | reverse complement strand
GCTGAAATAGAAAATCAGATTCAAAGAATGACATGTTTAGAGGTTAATGGTAAACAATTAGACCTTGGCAAATGGTTTGTCGATATTTTGTACGTACCAACATTAAAATTGGAATGATTTTTTGTCTGGAAGTCCCTAAGTGATTTGGGAAATATTGGTTTGTTTGTAGTGGACTTGTCGATAGAAGTTGTTTGAGACTGGGATACAAGTTTTGTAGTTGCACTGGTAGCTTTTGTATATCCTGCTAAATTACCAGTTGATTTTCCTGAATTTCGTATAGAGACTTCGCTTTGCGTTTTTTGTTTTTGCCCACTAGCTTTGAAAATACTCATTTGTTGCTGCAACGTATCTAGATCTATTTCTTCACCTCTTTCAATAGTTGTTACCCACTGAGAATTGTCAGCTTCTAGGGGAAGCCGTTGAATTGCTTTACCTTCAGCCGAATAGGGGTTAAGTTTTGCTAGTGATGAATTTGTGGTGCTTTTCATATTCATAACATTGTTGCGCGGTACAAGTATTCTATCAGAGCATCACATAGCTAAATCGTCATCGCCTATTTCCATCACAAATTAACAAGGCGATCGCAATAATAATCTCTACAAACTGCGACCTCTATCTCAGCAAGGCGATCGCACTAATAATCTCTACAAACTGCGATCGCTATTTCAACAAGGCGATCGCACTAATGTTCTCTATAAACTGCGATCGTTATTTCAGAAATGCGATCGCAATAATATTCTCTACAAACTGCGATCACAATAATAATCTCTACAAACTGCGATCGCACTAACTAATCTCTACAAACTGCGATCGCTATTTCAGTACGGCGATCGCACTAATAATCTCTACAAACTGCGATCGCTAACAAAGCATTGTAGATAAAAGCGATCGCCTCACAAGTCAAAATTGAGCTAGGTAGAAATATGAGATCGTACAATATATAAATATTTACAAATAGCAAACATTAGCGTAACGAACCGACATTAATTTTAACTTTGGGCAAAAACATGGAAAACTTAGACAAATACAGCAAATGGAAATTCCTGTCAGAGCCAACTACAATCGATAATTCTTATAGTAAAGTTGGGGAATCAGTAGTTAGTTGGCTGGGACGTTCCACTATTAAACGAGCGCAGATATTCAGACAGTTTTTGAAGAGAAACTTAGAGGAGATTCCATCAGAGTATCAAGAGCATTTTATAAAAGCATTGCAAACTAGATGGGATAGTGCCTTTCTTGAATTTATACTAGCTAGAACTATTCAAGTTTTAGGCGGAAAGTTTTGTATAGAGTTAGAAAATTCAGACGGTAAATGCCCAGATTTCCTTGTTAGCTTTGGTGGGCATCAACTAATTATTGAAGTTGTTTCACCCAGTTTCGATAGTGAAGGGGACGAAGAGCGAAAAAGAGACGAACGACTTATTGAATTTATAAATGAAAAAACTCCGACGGGTTGGAGTGTTGGCGTGGTTCAACTACCTAATATTGGCTATGAAGATCCTAAAAACGAATTTAAGCGCACATTTCTACAAATGTGTGCCGAATTACCAGATAAGCCTCAAGAGGAATTCGTTTATAAAAGTAAAAAGTTGAAATCGGGGCTATTACATTTAGGTTTTTTCCCACAGGAACAGAGAAATTCAAGTCGAATGTATTCTATTGGGTGTGCAGAAGATAGAATAAAGTATGCTGCTAAGAAGAAACGTAAACAGGTAAGAAGTGAATCTCTGCCTGTCTTATTGGCAATACATGGCTCAGGTTATGGTGTAAAGTTTGATGATTTTGATCGTGCTTTGTTTGGCTACAAGACCATAGTTGAAAATACTAGGAATAATCTTCAGGAGGCTGTAATTAAACCAGATGGAATATTCCTAGAGTCTGGCAAAGAAGATAAAAGTCCCACATTTGCAGGCATTCTAGCTTTTAAGAGAGTAGATCTTATTCGACATCCTGATCCTGTTATCTACCATCACCCAAGATTCTTTGGGGAATTACCAGAAGAGATTATGATCTTTGAACAAAAAAGGTTCCGAGACTCAGCTATAAATATTCAACCTCCAAAACGTAAAAATGTTCTAGTAGAACTTGGTTTTATAAGTAGTGATTGTCTGTACTAAAGTGGCGATCATCCCCTTATGACTCAGTTTCAAAATCAAATTTGTCAAAGGTTATAGACTATAGAGTAAAGATTAACTTAAGCTAATGAAAAAAATATGGCTGAAACTGTGACTTTACAAATACCATAAGCATTGTATCAACGCCTAGCGATCGCAATCAATTTAGAGCAATATAATCCTGAAAAAGTTACAATACAGCAATAACTAACTCTCACTAAGGAACATAGAAATTATGACAGAGTTACTCGATCGCACAATTACCAAACTAAAAACATTATCCGTCGAGCAACAAGACGCGATCGCCATGATAATTTTAGAAGAACTCGAAGATGAAATTCACTGGAATAATTCATTTGAACGTTCTCAAGACGTACTAGCAAAACTAGCTAAAGAAGCAATGTCTGAGTACTATGCAGGCAAAACTCAAGAATTAAGATAAATTAATACTTCAATTCTAGCGGAAGTGAGAAGAGAATGAGTTCCCAACTTACTAGGGAAATATAATGAATGAAGCCGATCGCAAATCACCACAAACTACCCCAAATATCCAAGAAATAGCATTTGTGCTATTTAGCAAAATTCGTCAGCTTATTGATGCCGCCAAACAACGCGCTGCCGTTGCCATCAATTCTGAAATAACCCTTCTCTATTGGCAAGTCGGCGAACATATCCAAACCGAAGTACTACAAGGTCAACGCGCCGCATATGGCAAACAGATCATCGTATCTTTATCAAAACTGCTAACTCAAACCTACGGTAAAGGCTGGGGCGAAAAACAACTAAGGCATTGTCTTCGTCTTGCCCAAACTTTCCCTAACGATCAGATTGTCTACACACTGTGTAGACAATTTAGTTGGTCACATCTACGCTTATTGATTTACATTGACGATCCACTCAAACGTGAGTTTTATATCGAGATTGGGAAATTAGAAAATTGGAGTGTACGCCAACTACAAGAACGCATCAACTCCATGCTATTCGAGCGTACCGCCATCTCTCGCAGACCCGAAGAAACCATTCGCCATGATTTAGAACAATTACGTGAAAATAAGCAAATATCACCCGATTTACTGCTAAAAGATCCCTACATCCTAGACTTCTTAGATATAAGCGATCGCTACCTCGAAAAAGACCTCGAAGATTCCATCCTGCGGGATATCGAGAAATTTTTACTGGAACTTGGCGCAGGATTCACGTTTATTGCCAGACAAAAACGCATCCAAATTGATAACGATGATTTTTACATCGACCTGCTGTTCTATAACCGCAAACTCAAACGCCTTGTTGCGATCGACCTCAAACTCGGCAACTTTCGCCATGAATACAAAAGCCAAATGGAACTGTATCTAAGATGGCTTGCAAAATATGACCAAGAGAGCGATGAACTCCCTCCATTGGGAATCATTTTATGCGCAGGTAAAAAACAAGAACAAATCGAATTGCTAGAACTGGACAAAAGCGGTATCCATGTTGCTGAATATCTCACCGTGCTACCACCCAAAGAATTGCTTCAAGCAAAATTACAAGAGGCGATCGCCTCGGCACGTCGTCGATTACCTTCATCAGAGCAGGATTGAGCTATATTCTTGTGCGATCGCCTTTAAGCAACTCGACTAAAAGTACTAAAATCAGATTAGATCGCCAAACTAAACTAAAGCCTCATGACCAATGCCAACCTGCCCCGCCGTGAAAGTTTAGTCAATCGCTTGATTTTTGGGCTGACCACTAGCATCTCACTACTAGCCACAGCCACATTGATCTTATTGCTGCATATCCAACAAGGCACACCCGAGCTAGAAGCCTTTACTACATGGCTCGCGATCGTGATTCTATCAACGGGATTAGGCTCTGGGCTATTTGTCGCTTTCTCGATTGTACGGAGCATTCAGCCGCCACTGACAGAGCTAGCTGAAACTGCGGAAGAAATATCTACGGGTAACTTATCTGCGCGATCGCAATTAAATCGAGCTGATGAAATTGGGGAATTTGCCAAGGTATTTAATCGCATGGCGGCGCATCTCGAAAGTAAAACCGCCACCTTAGAAGCCCGTGACATTCAATTTGCGCTGCAATCCCTCGATCGCGTTTTAGTCAATACCACCGATCAATACAAATTAATCAAGGCAAGTTTAGAAGAAATTTGTCAACTGACAGGCGCACAACTCGGTAGCATTTACCTTTGGGAAATTCCCTCAGCACGTCCTGAAGGATGTCTCATGTTAGCTGCCGAATGGGGCTATAAAACTAGTCAAGCCTTAACGGAAATCACCCTTGGTGAAGGGATTATTGGTCAAGCAGGTCAACTGCAAGAAGCGATTATTTGGGAAGGCGATCGCCTCAAAGGGCAGACTCTGGTTTATCGGACTCCTGTGGGTGATTTATTGCCTCAAAGCCTCTCGGCGTATCCTCTGATGCTTAGACGCACCCTTGTGGGGGTTCTGTTTTTAGGTAGCCTCACACCACTTTCAGAACGGGGACGCAACATTTTAGAATCAATCGGTCGTCGCCTTGCCACAGCCATTAGCAATGCTCAGAGTATCGAAACGATCGCCCGTCAGCGTGAAGAACTAACCACTGTTTTTGAGCAGCTTGCCGATGGCGTATTACTTAGCGATCCTGCGGGACGGATTCTCAAAATCAACTCCGCAGGGCGCAAAATCCTCAGTTTCAACGCTATGAATGATGGTATATCTGCATCGCCTGTGATTGCGAAATCGATGGAAGAGATTGTCAAGCAATTTGACATCAGGCATCAGGATGGCGAACCTGTAGACTTAGCAAATTTGGTGGTTTTTCGCGCCATGTCCACAGGCGAAGTCGTGGAAGATCAAGTAGTTCTACGTCCGCCTGAAGGCAATGAAATTATTCTCAGTACCAAGGCTGCACCGCTCGTGGGGACTGAATCAGAACTGATTGGCAGTGTAATGATTTTACGCGATGTCACCGAGCAGCGTTATCGCGATAAGGTGCTGCAAGAGACAAATAAAATCATGCTCGAGCAGCAAAAGCGAATGAGCATTTTGCAACGGCTCACCAACTTGATCAACCAACAGTTGCAAGATCTTAATGTTCTTTTAGAATCAGTGGTGGAGGCGACTTGTGACGCGATTATGTGGGCGGAGATATGTGTGATTGCTCTCTATAATCCTAAAGAGAATCGATTGACCTTATCGGCATCAAAAGGTTTGCCTGATGATTTCCCACTGCAAGAATCCTTTGATTTGGATGCTCAAAATCTGATCGCGCAGGTATTTAAAGAAGGAATTCCCATCGAGATCAAAGCGGGTGAATCGCATCTCATTGAGGGTCTACCCGTCAAAAGTGCTTTGTGTGTACCGATCGAATCTAGTCGCTCTGGACGTTTGGGCGTATTAGCGATCGGACATGTTCAGTTAGAGCGAGCCAGCTCTCGTGAAGATTTGAATCTATTGGCTTCCTTTGGTGTGCAAGCGGCGATCGCGATCGGTAATGCTCAGCTAATCAATCAAATTGAAGCTCAAAATGCTCAGTTATTAGAAGCAACTCAACTTAAGAGCCAGTTCTTGGCAAATATGAGTCATGAGTTGCGAACACCGATGAATGCGATTATTGGGTTTTCGCAAGTGCTATTACGTCAACGCCGCGACGCGCTCTCGTCGAGCCAAGTTGATATGGTAGAACGCATTCTTCGCAATGGCAAAAATCTACTAGATTTGATTAACGACATTCTCGACTTGTCAAAAATTGAAGCAGGCAAGATGGAAGCTCATCCAGAAATCTTTAATCTTGATGAATTAATTCACCATACCTGCGAGAGCTTACAACCATTAGCGAGTATCAAATCTCTCAATTTTATATTTGAAAATCATATTGGCACTTGTGCGATTTATCATGACTCGATTCGGATTAAGCAGGTAATTACCAACTTAGTTTCTAATGCGATTAAATTCACGGATAATGGTGAAGTGTGTGTGGAGCTAACCTATGCGGAAATCCCAAATACAGGGGTAGAAATGTCTGCATCAGAGATAATTACAGATCCCAGCAATCCATCTAA
Organism: Pseudanabaena sp. OTE_75_metabat_487_sub; assembly: GCA_031378395.1. GTDB lineage: Bacteria > Cyanobacteriota > Cyanobacteriia > Pseudanabaenales > Pseudanabaenaceae > Pseudanabaena. The sequence continues at coordinate 557 of JANNDZ010000241.1, read as the reverse complement.
CGAAGAAGTGCAGATTTCTCCTTTCGCGACATCAAATATTCTCATCTCTGTGAGAGATACAGGTATTGGTATTGAACCTGAATTCCAACGCACAATTTTCGAGCAATTCCGTCAAGTCGATCAATCTTCTACTCGTAAACATGGCGGAACTGGGCTAGGTTTAGCGATTACCGAGCAGCTCGTTTTGCTAATGGGTGGCACAATTTCCGTCGAAAGTGTAGTTAATCAAGGTTCAACATTTACAGTCGAATTACCTCCACGGTTAAAAGACATAGGAATTACACAGTAAAAATCAAGGCAATTCATTATTGATTCATAAACAGTTCATAGTTCATTCATTATCAGTTCATAGTTCACTCATTATCTGTAATGCAACTTCAGCAAGGCTTTCATGGCTTTTTATTTGCTCTCAAATACATGAAAATTCTCTCGCAATGATTTACAATGGAATCTAGTAATTGATGTTAGGTGGAACGTAGATGATAGCCCTCTTGCTACTAGCTTGGCAGGGCAACCATGGGGGGATTGCCCCTACCCCAAAATTAGAGATTGTCGTA
>JANNDZ010000236.1:0-7590 GCA_031378395.1 Pseudanabaena sp. OTE_75_metabat_487_sub | reverse complement strand
GCAATGATTCTAGGGATGAGTTACCTTGTTTGAGGACAAAACAACTCACTGTCCGATCTCGTAGCTCGAATTTAAGGATGCATTCTACGGCAAGCTCCTTTTCAAAGTGCTTATAACCCTTACGATTAACTTTTGGATTAGCGACGGACATATCTTTTTGGCTCCTGTTTGCTCATATCCCTGTACCGATACGCGCCTCGCGTCCATCTTGGTACAGGGATGAATTTTGATAGAAACCGATAGGGCTTAGAACCCGTTAAAATCCACCATGTTGTATCCCCCCAAGCCACGATTATTGATACCCATAGCCATGGCATATTAAGAAACACATAGCAAATCATAAATAGCGTAAAGCTGATGATTGCCCAAGGAATAATCAGTTCGGTGGGAAACGGTCCAATCTTCGGACTTGCGCCTAGAATTGCATTGACCTTACGGAATTTGTACTCATCTGACATGGTTCTTAAGCCCCAGTAATAACTGCGGCTAGAAGGTCTCCCATAGTCACTGTTACCACCAAAATCAACGGAGTACGAGCTAATTGCTGCCAATCATCGTCATTTCGAGCCGATTGAATCACCTTCACTAATCCAATTCCTAGATAAATCACAAATAATGCTCGCAGCACGTTAAAGATTAGAGCAACTAAAGATGCATCTATTCCAGGAATCGCACCACCCAACCATGTCTGGGTTTTGTTGAAAAACTGAGCTTGGGCTGGCTCGATTGTAAAAATCAACAGCAATCCAATCAGGAAACCAATTCCTGTGCCTAGCAGTAAAACTGGACTGTACTTGTGATTTCGTAGATGTTGCTCAACTTTGCCATACAGCATTAGTAATGTTTTGGGAAAAGCTAACAGTAAGCCAATAAAGGCAAGTAATCCAGTCAGGTACATACTTCTAGAACAGGAGAAAGCAATGACGATTCCGACTACTGTAGCAGTTAAGGCTGCTACCTGCGGATCTTGAATTCTATTGAAGAATTTAGAACCATTGCGATGAGGAGTATAGGTAACTCTCATTCCATCGTTTGGGGATGTTTTCATGTTTTCGATTTGGGAGAAATTGGGCTTCTTTGCTTGACTGCATCTTGCACCATAGCCACGTTTTGGTCAATCACCGCAGTTAGACACAGTGCTGATTTGGACTGTATTTGCAACATCAAGCTTACGGCGATGATCTGCTAAAGCGTCATTTAAACCACATCGAAGATATTGCTTTCGCAGTCGCCATAACCCTGTCCTTTCGATACCCAGAACCTTGATTATTGCTGGGATATCGGCTCCATTGTGCATAGCTAGTAACACTTGAGCGCGATTGAGCATCGAGATGTGGCTAGTCCCCTTACGACAAAGCTTTAGGCACTGCTGATAATCAGCGTTTGAGAGTGTTAGTTTTAGTCTTTCCATGTTGCAGATGACGTTTTGTTAAGTTGTTTGTAAAGTATTGCCAAATGCATGTTTTTCGTTAGTTTTTTAGTCGCTTAGATCCCTATTCATTTAGTTGTCGGACAATTAGCAGGTAATTTATTTGGCTTGAATGTTTAAGATGATACTGTACATTATCTTTTTTATTCACATTAATTATCTATTTGAAAGAAATTTAATAGAGTCTGATATGCTCTGCAATATTTCCATTGTCTACGCAACTTTTTTTAAGCTAATGACATAAGGTTGTTTGAGCTACCTGAAATCCAAACTGTATATTCAGTGCAGTAAGAGAAATCAGGGCTTTCAGACTTTTGTTCTATACGCTACTTTGATTAAACCCATTGCATAGTTAAGTGGGGTTATTAGTCAATGGTTAAGAAACGTTTGCGGCTGCCCTGCAACTTATCTATTTCCGCTTGACAACTACTCGATTGCTTCCTACTATATATTGCAGAAAATATAAAATTTAAAGTGTATTATCTAGTGATGATCTGATTAGCTAATACAAAACGGGATTAGTAAAGAGTTATAATTCAAACTCCCTAAAAAACGTTTTCCGAAGCTCATCTCTCAGAGGAATATCTCCTAAGAAATTTTCCAAATGAGAGTTGAACAGGTAAAATCTGCATCCTTCCACTAGAAAAATTAAGATTAAGTTTTTACCAACTCAGATTTCCAGTTTCTCAAAGTCTAATAAAGAGTGTCAATCGGGCATAAAAAGAGTTGAAATTATGACTAAAAAAAATATCTCCCCCAACCCTGAAGAAGCTGATTCCCGTCTATCTGAGTTATTTAAAGAAGTTTTGGAATGGGAGAGTCCTCTTTCAGGAGGGAAGAAGCTAGAATTCAAACTTACGAATGAGAGCGATCTTTCAGAGAGTGGGCAGTTAAAAAAAGGTGCAAAATCTATTGCAAGTCTTTTTGAAACTAAGGTGAGTTTTGGCGACCCAAGAGATAGGCTAATCCATCTCACCGAAGAGACATTTGCACAAAGCGGTACTGAACTAAACAGCATCTATCAACAACAGATGCGCGATCAGTTTGACTTCTACTATATGACCCATTCAGTTGCACTAATTCCCAAGCTTGGTGCTCGATTTTGGCGGCTGACTTGTCAGTTAGAGTTTGAGGTGCCAGAAGATAAAGGGGTCATCATTCAGACTATTTTCCCAACTGACAAGTGGCGCTCAGTTTTAAACTTTGGGGTCGGTATGGATGCTGGATTAAATGGCAATCTAGACTGGAATGCTGGTGTTGACTCGTCACAATTGGCTAAATTTGTAGAACTCCTACCAGAAGGACTAAAAGCAAACGTAGTTAGCAAAAACGAGTTTAAGGGTTTCATTGGCATCCCTTCGTTTAAATATGAATTAGGTCAACCTGAGATTCTTGCCGTTGGTGAAAGTAATTCCTTTTGTTACTGGCGCATTCAGGATCAAGACCTTCAGAAGGTTGGCACAGCGAGATTTGCAGTTGTTTTCAAGGTTCCTAAGGGTACAGAGGCATTTACTCTGCGTGGCACGGCTTGGGCAGAACCCGATATGAACTGGTTAACGGCTGACGTAAGGGACGTATTCAGCGAATTGTCCGAATCTTTCAAAGCTCTGTTAAGGCAGAAGAATGACGTTGCCAGCCAGTTTGCCCGTGGTGCTGCTGAAGAGTGGACATTGACCCTCCCAAAAGTTACTGCTAAGGCTTAAGAGAATGACCAAAACTTACTCTACCTATCGAATTCAGGTTGCTAACCGAGAACGGGTACAAATAGAAAAGTGGAATTCTCTGCACCAATCGCTTGGCGATCCTTCTGGCGTATTTCGCTATTTGGAAAAGCTGGACGAACTGACTCCTTTGCTTTCAAGTGTCTTGAATAATGAGCTAAATGACTCTAGCCAGGTGCGTACGCTAGGAGAAACACTGTTTGATATTCTGTTTGATGATGTATTACGGCAGGATTTTGTTGGGTTCTACGAGCAAGTTGTCCATCGAGATAGGCAACTTCTGCGGATTGAATTGGTTATTGACGAGCAAGGGATGCCGGAAGTGGCGGCATTACCTTGGGAATTCATGTGCGTACCTGAACGAGCAAACTTAGGAACGATTTGGCTAAGTACAGCATCAGAAGTGGTTTTCTCACGACGCAGATCGCAATATTTTGCAGCACAACCAATTCAGTTACGAAAAAACGAGAAGCTTCGGATTGCATTAGTTGTTGCTTCACCGCCTGGCTTGCCTGTAATAGCCTGCGAACGAATCCAAGAGGCATTAGAGAAACTAACTCAAGAAAAGCCTGAGTTGGTTGAATTTTTACCTGTTTTGCATTTAGCAGGGCTAGAATCAATTGACGAGATGTTACGCCAAAGACCTCATATTATTCACTTTATGGGTCATTGTAGCTTGCAAGATGAGCAAGGTAAGGAAATAGGTGTAATTGCTCTTTTCGATCCAGATGAAAATCAACCACTGTGGGTTGAAGCAGGAAACTTTAGCGAACTGCTCAACCAATACCGTCCTGGGTTGGTGATGCTACAAGCCTCTCAAAGTGGAAGACTGTCAGCATCACAGGCATTTGAAGGGGTTGCTTCTAGGATCGTTCAACAAAACATTCCTGTGGTTGTGGCAATGCAGTATGACGTTTCGGATTCCATTGCTAGTCGCTTCGCCAGTCGCTTCTATAAGCAATTAGCTGAGGGCGATCCAGTCGATATTGCGGCTCAGTACGGACGACGGGCAGTTAGCCTAAGCAAAGTCATGTATAAGACAAGGGACTTTGCTACACCTGTCATCTTCATGCGGGTTGAAAATGGCTATTTATTTCAAGCCTATGAAGATGAGCCAGCAGCACCTTCAGCCTCAGTTGAAATAAGGCGACGACTTGAAGCCGCTATGCCTAAGCTATCTCAGGTCGAGCGCCCAACCGAGGTTCGAGTCATGGTTGCTCTGCATGACTCACCTGGACTTCGGGCTACTCTACCAGATGTCACTGAGTCAGGCGATCTGATTGAAAAGAATGATACTGTGCAAAATGATGTAGCTCTAGAGTTTCCTGTAGATGCTAAGACCCGGGAACCTTTGCCCATCAATATATTCGTATCCATCACCGCACCTGGGTTCAAAATTGAACAGCCTGCAAAGAGTATTCGTGTTCCACCAAAGTACGATTCGGGAATCATTACTTTTTTCCTGACTCCAACTATTCCTCAAAAATATGGACGAGTTGTTGTTGAGTACTTTAGCGATGAGGAGAAGAGTACTCTTTTAGGTTCGCTTACGCTTATCACTGAGACTTTTAGATCTCAAGGTCAATCAATTGAAATTTTTTGGAAAATTGAAAAGACCGTTTTTAATATAGAAAGCTCAGAAACCCATCAAAATCAAGGAGAGTTAATCATAGTACAAGAAAATAAAGGCAACGTTAATATCAGTGGCGTACAAGGCAACATAAGCGGTATCGCTGCTGCTGGTGAAAATCAAACCATGAGAGGTGTTGCTATAGGTGTAATTAGTGGCAACGTTACCAATACCATCAGCCAACTTCCCGACATCACCAATCCTAATGAACCCAGCCTGAAGGAACTGCTAACCCAACTACAATCTCTAATCGAATCTGAATCTGAGCTAAATGAAGAAGATAAAGTAGAAGCTCTAGAATACGTAAAAGTCCTCGCTGAATCTGGACACAAGCCTGAAGATAGCACCTTACAAAAGTTAGCCAAGACCTCCATAAGAATCTTGCTAGGAACAATCTATAGTCTACCTGATGTTAGCAAACTCGTTGAATCAGGTATAAAATTGTTACGTCTCATTACTAAACTTTTATGTTTATGATTGCCCTAATTTCCAGTGCGATCGCAGGAGATTGATAGCTTCTTGCTCTGGCAAATGTCCCAAAAGAAAAATGTTCCACAGCCGAACACTGAGTGGCTGTTTCCGCAGATATTTTTATCCCACTATTTCAAGGAACAAGTTTATGAATAAGTCGTACTACACTTACCGAATTCGCGTTGCTAATAATGAGCGAGTTCAAGTAGAAAAATCAGATGCTCAACATCAATCCCTAGGCGAACCTTCAGGTATATTTCAATATCAAGAAAAGATTGCAGAGGCTCAACCCATCCTTGAAATTGCTCGCAATAATATAGAGAATGAGTTAAACGATTCTGCTAAAACACGAGCACTTGGAGAAACTCTATTTGAGATTTTATTTGACGACGTACTGCGGCAAGATTTTGTCAACTTTTACTTTCAAGTTGTCCAACAAGACAAACAAATCCTGAGGGTAGAGCTAGATATTGACGAGCAAGGGATGCCCGAAGTCGCAGCCCTACCATGGGAATTCATGTGCTTACCCCAAAAAGCTAACTTAGGTGAAATTCGATTGGGTACAGACCCAAACATTGTTTTCTCCCGCCGTCGTTCTCAGTGGAACCCTGCTCCACCGATTCAATTGAAAGAAGGAGAAAAGTTGAGGATTGCCCTAGTAATTTCTGCGCCTCAAAGCTTGCCTACAATTAAGTACGAACCTGTTCAAGAGGCTTTAGAAAAACTAGCAAACGACCAAACTATACCAATTGAGCTATTGCCCATAGTCAGCTCAGCAAATGCTGATGAAATTGATGCTGTTCTAGAAAAAGAACCTCATATCTTCCACTTTATTGGGCATGGTCGTCTTCACAATGACTCTAATCAGGAGGTCGGGCAAATTGCTTTTACAGATCCAGAGTTTGTTGATGAAGAGATGTGGGTAGATGCTGATTACTTCAGTGGATTATTTTCCCGACATCGCCCTGGAGTAGTCATGCTGCAATCCTGTGAAGGAGGGTCATTATCAGCATCACAAGCTTTTGCTGGTGTTGCTTCAAGGGTTGTGCAGATGAACATCCCTGTAGTTGTAGCAATGCAGTATGAAGTTTCTAACATCTCAGCCAGCCGATTTGCTCGCAAATTTTATGAGCGGCTAGCAAAAGGCGACCCCGTTGATATTGCAGCACAGAATGGACGGAGAGCGCTTGCTTTAGGACCAACTCAGTTTCGCAAGCGGGATTTTGCAACACCAGTCATCTTTATGCGAGTGCAGGATGGGTATTTATTTCAACAACCAAGGGACAAAACAGAGCCCCTAGCACTTGGAACCATACCAGAAAGCAATGTAGTAAGAGGAAAAGTAGATGTTGATGAAGCTAAAGATATTGAGGCAACAGGAGCTGAAGTTGACACATTAAACTCAGGCACTATTGAAGGCGAAGTCAAAGCAAAAAAAGTGGAGAGGTCAAAGCTTACGGGTGCCAAAGTTGGAAGCGTAGGAGGAGGATCGGGAGAGATCAAAGCTAACCTTGACATTGATGAGACCAAAGATGTAAATGCTATAGGAGCTGAGCTTGGAGATGTCTGATTTAGGGCATTTACAAAAAGTTTTTTAGTAGAGATCGCCCTGTCCTATTCACCCCACCCCACCCGCATTGAGACAATTCCCATGACAACCCGCCTATCTGCGATCACATTTGAGTCCGATATTGCTAAACTCACCGAAAACTTTACAGGTCGGCAATGGGTATTTGATGATATTGATCGCTGGTTGCAGGAGTCTGAAGAACGATTCTTCATCTTGACGGGTGAAACAGGGGTTGGGAAAAGCACGATCGCAAGTCTAAAGTTTTAATTGCAAATATTACGGAGTCTCAAGCCATGCCTGTTCAGTTTTCAACCCAAAATGATTTGTTCAACCTAGACTTGATTCGCTCCTATGTGGATAAGGAACTCAATCCTCGATTTGTCGAACGTGACTGGCTGAAGCGACAGGTTGAAGGTAAATTGGCTGAGGCTGATTGCCGTTTTGTGTTGCTAACTGCCGAACCTGGGGCGGGCAAATCTGCGTTCATGGCGTGGATGGCAAATCAGCATCCCGATTGGTGTCGCTACTTCATCCGTCGCGATCAGCGCACTCCTCTAGGTGATGTAGGAAGTTACTCATTTTTGTTGCAGGTGGGGTTTCAGCTAGCAGCGACCTATCCCGATCTGTTTAAGCAAGAACAAATCAGAATCGTGGTAGAGCAGCGCATTGGCACAGCGACTAATAGTGAGATTGTGGGTGCTGAGATTAGCAAGATGTTTGCCTCTCCCTTTTATGAAAAGGTGATCCAGATTCAGCAACAGGTAACGCA
>JANNDZ010000182.1:0-11513 GCA_031378395.1 Pseudanabaena sp. OTE_75_metabat_487_sub | reverse complement strand
ATAGAGTTCGCTTCTTTCTATGGTGGTAAGATGCTTAAAGCTCATGAGGATTTCCTGATTGTTGTGATTATCATCAGATTATCCTTATGAGTCCCTTTATGCAAAGATCTCTAGGCGTTGCATTTCATCCTTGAATTGGCGTAGTTATACTCATACAAATAGATTCGCTAAGTGTCGTAAACCTATGTCTAATCAACCTCAAAGTAGTCCTAAAAATTGGTTGTATTTTGCATTTGGTTCTGGTGCGACATTCTTAATTGTTGCAATTGTCTTCGGCATCCTAAACTTCAATAAATCTGTGCAGACACAAGGTGCTGGCACTTGGAAAGTGGAAACTGTTAATGCTTCAGGAACTCCACCAATCACATTTATTATTTCTCCTGAAGGCAAAATATTTGCACTTAATCCTCAAAATGATAAAGAATCAGTTGAAATTGGTAAAATCACAAAGATATCTGATGTAGCAACTCTACCTGAAGGGGGAAAAAGTTTGCAAGCCGACCCTTTTACTAATCGATCAACTAAGTCAAACCAATCAGAAGCTAAAATCTATGTAGGTTCTCTAAACAGAGGACAGCAAGCCTACTTTCTTGAAAAAAACAACTGGGGGCAAAATATTGACATCCTTGCACTTGGAATAAAATCTGAAACAGAAAATTATAAATATAGTACTCAAATTATTAATTCTATCAAAACCATAAATACTAAGAGTGATGTAGGGATCGCATTGCAGAAAGGTATTTCCAAAAATGAACGATTCAAAAGCTATGTAGGAGTTGCCTATCTATCAACAACACAAAGTGGTGAGATTACTTCATTATCTATACTTTGTGAATCAAATGAGCCAACTACTAAGGAATCTGGATTACCTAAATTTGATGGGAAAGAAATGCAATGTCCTGATGGCTATACATCTCTTAACTAAAGTATTTGATAGGATAAATAAATCAAGCAAAAGTTGATAAGTGGCTGTTCTTTTTAAATGAAGCTCCATCTCTTCTAGAAACACCTGAAAGCATGGGTATAGTCCCTGAAATTAAAAAAGCTTTTGACATTGCTAGTCAGGAAAACTTCACCCTGAGTGAGAGAGCCTCAAACCTATAGCGTAGTATGATTAAGACCTTGTGATTTCGCCTTATCGTTAATAAAAATTTAAGTAACTTTTTAGAATGTCCCAAAGCCCAATTCAAGCAAATCTATCGACCCTACTAGAACGCGGGGTTGTCGAAATATTTCCAGATAGTGAAACTGACAACTTAGGCGATCGCATCCAAAAGAGCGATCGCCCCCTTCGCATCAAACTCGGCATCGATCCCACTCGTCCTGACTTGCACCTTGGACATACGGTTGCACTGCGAAAATTACGTCAATTCCAAGATGCAGGACATAAGGCTGTCTTAATTATTGGTGACTTCACAGCTCAAATTGGTGATCCTACAGGGCGATCTGAAGCTCGTCCAAGATTAACTCCCGAAGAAGTTGCTTATAATGCCGAAACTTATTTAGAGCAAGCCAAGAAAATTCTTGACTTTTCTAGCGATCGCTTCGAGTTACGCCGAAATGGCGAATGGCTAAACAAACTTGATTTACAGCAAATTATTAATTTGCAAGCTAGCATGACTGTCGGGCAAATGTTAGCCAAAGAAGGCTTTAGTGATCGCTATGAAAAAGGCAATCCGATTTATTTGCAAGAATTTCTCTATCCTTTATTACAAGGCTATGACTCGGTAGCGATCGACTCTGATGTGGAGCTAGGCGGCACTGATCAAAAATTCAATATTCTGGTTGGGCGTGACCTGCAACTCAAAGATAAAAATCGTCAGGGCAAGCCAGCGCAGTTTGGACTATTGCTCCCCTTACTAGTGGGCTTAGATGGTGTGCAGAAAATGTCTAAGTCTCTTGGTAACTATGTCGGACTCACTGACGAGCCATTGAGTATGTATTCCAAATTGGAAAAAGTACCTGATGCTCTTGTCGATAAGTACTTTGAGCTGCTCACTGATATTGACCTAGAGACACTCCCAAGCAATCCTCGCGAGAAACAAAAACAATTGGCGCTAGCGATCGTTGGGCAATACCATAGCCCTGAAGCAGCACTTCAAGCGCAACATGATGCTGCACAGATTGTCCTCGCAGGCAATACTACTGATCTAGGAGATATTCCCGAATTTGATCTTTCTCAGATTAATTTTCCTGCACCATTGCATTATTTAGTCAAGGCTTCAGGACTTTGCAAGAGCAACAGCGAAGCTCAGAGTCAAATCAAAAATGGTGCAGTCAAACTCGATGGTGAAAAATTAGGCGATCGCACTTTTGCAAGTGTTGATGAGCTATCAGGCAAAATTTTACAGGTAGGCAAGAAGAAGTTTTTGCGCTTAGTTTAATTGCGATCACTAAACCCAAAAAGACTAATGGCGGTGCGAAGCACCGCCATTAGTCTTTTTGAGGTTTGCTTATTTCAGATCTTTTGAGATAGAAGCTAACGTTGTCGAAAGTGTGGTGAATGTTGCATCTGTAGACAGAGCATTGAGGATGGCTTGAGCCTGAGCTGCATTCGCATCTGAACCTTTTGCAATATCCGCAAGTTCATTAACGATCTGATTAAAAGCCAGAATTGCTTGAGATAGTTTACTCAGGTCAATAGTCTGAAGCTGTCCAGACCCAGCATTAAAATTACTAGGAACCAGTCCAGTTAGCGCATCAATCAAATTTGCAGCAGGCGAACCAACAGCAACATTAATTCCTAAATTCGCAAATAGACCGTTCAAGGCAATTTGGGCTGAGGTAACACTGGCACTATTACCGTTACCATTACTCAATAGGACAACTATGTTGCTAATGTTAGCATTGCCTCCAGCTGCACCCAACAAAGCTGCGATCGCATTGCTGATATCAATACTGAGCAAATTGCTCTGAGTCTTAGGCGGTGTATTCCGCAAAATTGCAAGGTTAGAAGTTTGAGTTCCTGGTTGAACTGGAACAGTACCAGCAAAAACAGGTGCGATTCCTGCAAAAGAGATCGTGGAAGCGAGAATTGACAAAAATATTTTTTTCATAGAAGTGTGGCAGCTAGGTTATTTTAGAGCGATCGCAACTTATAAGCTAAAACCATAATAGTGTGGGCATTCCGCATAGCGGGCTACCCACACTATGAATTACCTACGTCCAGAGTAACTAAACCCATAGCTAACACCAAAGATAACCTGAGTGCCTGCATTACTATTGTTCGTGACATCAGAATAAGTCAGAGTAAGGTTTAAGGGGAAAGTAACATCTGGTAAAAAGCCCAAACCAAAGTTTAAACCTTGTCCAGACCATGCTGTACTTACGCCCCACTGTGGGTCAAATTGGTAGCCAACATTAGCAAAAACGCCAACCCCATCACTGCTAGTAGATTTACGATATGTACCACCACCAACACCAATAGTGGCGACTATTGGTTGAGGATTTTCAGCATTGTTTGGATTGGTCAATTGTGAAATGGTTGCAGCTCCATAAACTGAGGAAGGTGTGCCTCCTGCATTTGATCCATAGTTCGCAAAGTTTGTCCAGCCCACAGCGATCGCAGCTTGCCTAGAATCATCTTGATAGATGAGACGATGAACTTTGAGATCAAAAGAGCCGTTAGAACCGAAGTTCCGAATACTGTTGATATTGAAAACACCTTCAACCGCAAGATACTGGCTAGCATCTCCCAAACCAGCACCGACTGATATGCTGCCATCAACGGTATCTCTCAGTCTCCCAGCAGTTGCACCGACAACACTGATAAAAGCGTCACCTGTTTGAAGTCCAAAAGCAACAGGAGTACCAGCATTCAATGATGGTGTGTAGATTTGTTTGAATACGTTCTGAGTTTGAGGTGTAATTGGACGAATGAGTAGCTGTTGACGAATAATGTCTGGAGAACTAGAAGTTGCATTACCTGTCTGGGCGATGTTTGTGCTGGATTGAGCAATTTCTACAAGCTCTACGTCAGGATTAGTAGAAATTGAGATAGAAGAACTCCGCTTGAATGATAATGGCATCGCCACAATATCTGTCCGAGGCTGTTTTAAATCCTTAGCAGTGTAAGGTAGCTTGTTTTGTGGAATTGGCGCTTTGGCTACTCCCGTTTTAGCAGTTTGTTTAGCTGTTGTAGAGTTTTTTACGCCATTCTTAGAAGTTGAGGTGCTGCTTACTTTGTCTTTGGCAACTTGTGAATTGGGTACCTTAGCGTTCTTAGTAACTTTTGTCTGTGCAGATAGGGCATTAACTGGTGCAATCACCATAAATCCCAAGACTGCCCCTGTGGACACCAGCAATAATTTATTCATCATAGAGCTTCTCTTTTGCATTTTGTATATTCCTCACCCTCAAGCTAACTTCGCTGTACTAGCAGAAATCGTGCAATTTAGGCTCAATAAATTCGGAACAGCAGAAAAGCGAATCGCTTTTCTTTCAAACAACACAAAAATGCAATACTCTTTTTAAGATCTTCGCACGATTTCTCTTAATGCCGAAGACCTAAAATTATACATGATTATGCCATTGATAATCATTTTTCGTCTAAGTTTTAGCAAATAACAACCCTTGAAATCTAACAGTCATTTTACAAAACTATTACGGGCTAATTTAAACACGGTTTTACGATCGCAGCCTGACATATTACCAAGAGATACAAGTCTCTTGGTGGCAGTTTCTGGAGGACAGGATTCCCTCTGTTTAGCCAAGCTTTTGCAGATGCAAAGCGCAAAGCTTAACTGGAATTTAACGATCGCTCATTGCGATCATCAATGGCGGAGTGACTCAAGTGCTAATGCCGAGCATGTTGAAAATATTGCGGAGGAATGGGGAATTTCTTTTTGTTTAAGAACGGCTGAAAGTGTTCTAGCGAATGAAGCTGATGCTCGAAAATGGCGCTATGCGATGTTGGTGGAGATAGCGAATATTCATAAATGTGCATATGTGGTGACAGGACATACTCGCAGCGATCGCGTTGAGACATTGCTACATAACTTGATGCGAGGAAGTGGAGCCGATGGCTTAGCTTCTTTGACTTGGGTGCGATCGCTTACGCCAGAAATTAAATTAGTGCGTCCTTTGTTAAATGTCAGTCGTCATGAGACCTCGGCTTTTTGCCGCGAAAATCAAATTCCTATTTGGGAAGATAGCACTAATCAAAATCTGGACTATCGTCGCAATCGCTTACGTTTGGAAACAATTCCTTATCTGCAAGAGCATTTTAATCCACAGCTAGAAATTGCGATCGCGCAGACTTCAGAGCTTTTGTATGACGATGTCATCTACTTAGAAAAACAAGCGAGTTGTTTTTTTGAAGATAATATTTCGGTGGTTTGGGATGAGCGCTTACCGCGCTTGCATCGCCAACTTTTGCAAGCGCAACCGCTAGCATTACAGAGAAGGATCATTAGGCAGTTTTTATCAAAGTATTTGATACATCAGGTGAATTTTGAAGATATTGACCGATTTCTAAATTTATTGACTGCTCAGAATCGATCGCAGAGCGCACCATTTAAAGGCAATATTTCTGCATTTGTGGAACATCCTTGGATTGTTCTGCATATTAACTAGAAAGTTCGCTTTGCGAACCTTCTAGTTATTTACCGCCAAGGGCAATTAGCGCAAAGAAACTACCGCTATTCCAAAGACAGTGTAGGAGCATCGAAGAGAGCAGATTCTTTGATCGCCAATAGACAAACCCCATTACTATTCCTAAAGTGGTCAGAGGAATAATATCGGCAAGATTTAAATGGGCTAGAGCGAAGAAAAATCCACTTAGAGCGATCGCACCCCAGACTGGTAAAAACTTAGTTAGTGAAGGTAGTAGAAACCCACGAAATAGATATTCCTCGAAAAATGGCGCTGCGATCGCAAGGGTTGTCCAGAGTAGAAACTTAGGCAAATTATTTTGGCTATCAGTCAAAATTGGTAATAAGGGATTACCACCACCTTGTCCTTGCAAAAATTTTTGGCTAAGCACCGAAACGATCAAAACTAAGGGAACGGAGGCGAAATATCCACCAACTCCCCACAATAGCCATTGTGGCGGCGTAGTTTTGATGCGAAACCATCCTTCGGGTAAAGGCTGATAAGCAGCAAGACTAGCTTGCAAAATTGGCAACATTGGAATAACTGAAAGCGTGTAGGGAATCAAAACTAATAATGCTTGGATTGTGTAGTCTTCACTAGCTCTTGTTTGGATACCTAAAAATTCAAAGATTAATGGTAATACGAATTGGGTCATTAAACAAAATGCGGTAAACCACAGCACCATGACTTCCCAAATAGTTTCAATACCCCAAGGTACTTGTAAACTGACTGGATTGGGATTTTGGTTTAGATCACCTTGAGGGTTTTTGTAAAAAGGAGAAGATTTACGAAAGAAAATCCATTGCACTAATAAGATTATCCAAACTAAAACTCCTACGCTACCGCCAATTAGTGGAATAGAATTAATAATGACTAAACGATTAATTGCTATATTGACTTCTATTTGAGCTTTTTGTTCAAGCTCAGGAATTTTCTCACTTCTTTGTTGTGATTCATAGAGTTTGGTTAGAGCGATCTTGCGATACCAACCATCAAGGGTTCGCTGAATCTGAGTTTCAGCATTAGGGAATAACATTATTGGATCTGACCACAGCCCTTTGAGGATCTGTGCAGTTAATCCATAGCTAGTCATGGATTGACCTTCTAATTCTGCAACACTTGCCCATGTAGCGATCGCCCCTTGAGTATCACCAGTCTGTATTTGCAGCAGTCCTGTACGAATACTGATTTCACTAACGCTAGTTAGCTTCTTTTGCTTTTGTTTAGAGAGTGCCTGTGGTTCATAGTCTCTTATCTCTGGAGATAAGGAGACGCGCTCTAGGCTGGCGAGGTTGGATTTGCTGGCTTTAAGTACTTCTTGATAACTATTCAGCGACTGTGCATAGAGTTCTTGAGGTTTGCTTTCACCGATTAAAATTTGGAATATGTCATCTTTGGGACTAGCTAATGATTGCTCTGTTTTCTTTTCTTGAATTTGAGTGGCTTGCAAAATCAAATCAGTTTGGAGCAAATCTAATTTTGTCTGCTCCTGTGGATTATTCCAGCTTGCCTGCAAAGTAAAGAGAATAAATAAAATAGACAATAAGCTGAGAATACTTAACAGCAATGACTTAGCATTCAAAGATTTGTCATTCAGAGACTTAGAATCCATTCTTTTAGTTCAGGCGAGAGGGTATTGCAAATCAGCGATCATCCTATCATTTTGAGCTTGTAAATCGCAAACCGACAATACCGAGCACAATTAGGCTAATACAGATGAATCTCGGTAAATCCCGTGACTCACCGAGAAATACTGAGCCGATAATTGCAGTTCCCACTACGCCGATTCCTGCCCAAACTGCATAGCCTGTGCCAGCAGGAAGGGTTTTTAATGCTTGAGCTAGCAGGATAAAGCTAGCAGCTAGTGAGGCAATGGTGATCAGACTAGGAATGGGCTTTGTGAAGCCTTCTGTATATTTCAAGCTGCTCGCCCAAACAACTTCCAATAGTCCCGCAATAATCAAATTAATCCAATCCATTATATTTTTTTAGACCGCAACGATAGCGAACTTAAAACTACGCTGACAGAACTAAATGCCATCGCTAAACCTGCGATCGTGGGATTGAGGGAGATGCCAAAACTGGGGTAGAGAATCCCTGCAGCAACGGGGATCGCGAGAGTGTTATAAGCAAATGCCCAGAATAGATTTTGACGAATTTTGCGAAAAGTGGCGCGACTGAGTTGGATCGCAGGAACAATATCGCTAATGTCATGGCGCATTAATACAATATCCGCTGTTTCCATGGCAACATCAGTGCCTGAACTGAGGGCGATGCCTACGGTGGCGCTAGCCAAGGCAGGTGCATCATTGACACCATCACCAATCATGGCTACACGTTGACCTTCAGCGAGTAATTTCATTACGGCGGCTGCCTTACCATCGGGTTTGACCTCCGCGATCGCCCGTTCGGTCGGAATACCCAACTGGTTAGCGATCGCATTGGCGGTTTCTTGGCGATCGCCAGTGAGCATCCAGACTTGTAGTCCCATCGCTTCGATTTGGCGGACTACATTATAGGCTTCTGGTTTGAGGCGATCGCGTATGGCGATAATCCCAACTAGTTGGGAATCCACAGCGACAAAGATTGGAGTTTTGCCGAATCCTGCTAAATTCTGCGATCGCTCTAACATCTCGCTGGCAATTTCTACTTGTTGTTCTTGCAGCCATGCACCATTGCCCACCAAAATTGTTTCGCCAGTGGTCAGCTTTGCTTCGACACCACAGCCCATCACGATTTGCGAGGATTGGGTGGGTAATAGCTCGATATTTAATTCTTCAGCTTTAGCGATCGTGGCAGCGCCGAGAATATGATTTGCTCCCACCTCCGCACTGGCGGCTAATTGCAAAATCCGTAATGCTGATTTCGGTACTTCACGTTCTTCAACCAAACTTTTGAAAGTTGTTTGCTCAATGAGCTTTCGTCCGAAAACTATTAAATCATTGGTGATAACATCCGTGACTTCAGGCTTGCCCGTGGTCAAAGTGCCAGTTTTATCAAAAACTACAGCAGAGAGTTGATCGATTTTTTCAAGACTAGCACCGCCTTTGATTAAGATGCCTTTTTCTGCACCGATTCCAGTGCCAACCATGATTGCAGTCGGCGTTGCTAATCCTAATGCACAAGGACAGGCTACTACTAAAACCGCGATCGCTAATCGCAAACTAAACACAATTTCGGCATGGAGCAACCCGTACCAAATCAAAAATGTCAAAGCAGCGATCGCCATTACTGAATAGGCAAAATATCCCGCCACGCGATCAGCTAGGTATTGAATCGGCGCTTTACTTGCCTGTGCTGACTCCACGAGCGACACAATCCGCGCCAAGGTCGTTTCTGAGCCAGTTTGCAAAACTTGAACCGTGATTGCTCCTGTCAGATTTAGGGTTGCTCCCGTAACCCGCGCGCCTAATTGCTTAGTTACAGGCATTGATTCGCCCGTCAGCATTGACTCATCAACGCTAGAACTACCAGCGATAATTTCACCATCAACAGGAATTTTTTCCCCTGCCCAAACGACGATGCGATCGCCTACTTGCAAATCTTCTACAGGCATTGGTACTTGCAGATCGCCATCAGTACTGCTGACTAACAATCTGGCACTAGGGGGTTGTAACTCCATCAAAGCTCGAATTGCATTGGAGGCTTTGCCCTTGGCTCTGTCTAACAAAGCTTGTCCTAAAAGTACAAACCCCAATAGCATTACTGGCTCTTCAAAAAAGCATTGCCAATTTAACTGCGGGACAAATAAGGCGATCGTGCTAGCTAAATATGCCGAAACTGTTCCCAAACCGACCAACGAGTTCATATTTGGAGCACGATACCATAGCGATTTCAATCCGTCCCACCAGATTGGTCGCCCAATCCAGCCTAGCGCTATAGTCGAGACGACCCAATGGGCATACATATTACCAATTAGGGGTAAATCAGCTACACCGATCAAGCCCAAATGTCCGACGATCGCTAAAATTACCAATGATGCAGGGATGGCAATTTCTTGGCTAACCCCGAACCAAGAATTTTTAGCAGAATTTTGGGATACAGAATTGTGAACTGCTTTGAGATCGCCTTTACTAATAAACTCTGCCGAAAAACCTGCTTTAGCGATCGCCTTAATCAATAGCGGTGCTAGTTCCTGTGCTGTATTTTCAACGCTATAGATTACAGTTGCTTTTTCGGTTAGCAAATTCACACTTGCTGCCTTTACCCCTTCACAGGCAAGCAAACGCTTTTCGACTGTTGCCACACAACCTGCGCATTTCATACCTGCGATCATTAGGGCTAAGGAGCTAGATTGCAAACTAGATTGAGTGATAGGTGTTGCTGTTGATTGAGGCACTGTCACAAACTTGTATCCAAAATTTATAAAAAATCATCCAAATTTGTCAGGTTGCGCCCTCGATAGGCGCAACCTGACAAATTTGATTTCCGTCTATCTGCTTATCAGACTTAGTCTTAAGTAACTCAGCTTAAAAAACTAAAGCCAAAATCTGTACCGCCCGCGTAGCGGGCGGTACAGATTTTGGGGTTTTATATATAATTTTGCTTAGCCACTTACCTATACCAATCCATAAAAGTGTGATGACACTTTTGTGGATTTTAAAGATCAAACCCAGTCAGGGTTTTAAAAATACAAAATGACTACGCCATTTTGTATTTTGATATTACAGTGTGTATCAGTCGATAGCTAGTACTAAAAGCTGATAGCCACAAAGCAATACATAGAGTTAGCATATACCCTAATCTAATTTGATTAATTGGGTAACTATTCTGATACAGCGTCCTGATATTTTAATCGTTTCCTACCTACTTCGCTCTTTAGATGTAGCTGCTAAAATTAGAGATGTTTAGATTTAAAGTTCTAACGATTAGTACTAGATACTATTCATACTAGATAATAGATTGACACAATCAATGATGGGCACAATCAACTTACCAAGATCAGCAAAGTTTGTAGTATCGTTTATTATTCATGCTTAGTGTTGAGATTATCAATTTAAAAGTAGAAATTTACTAAAATTTTCTAAATTTTCAGACTTGCCCCAATGGTTTAAAATTCTCTGACAATGAGTTAGCTAATGTCCATTTCTGACAGTGAGTTCTCTATACATTTTTGGGGTGTACGTGGCAGCATAGCTACACCTGGTCCAACCACAGTACGCTATGGAGGCAATACTCCTTGTGTAGAAATGCGCTGCCAAGGTAAACGCATTATTTTCGACGGGGGAACGGGGATTAGGGTTTTAGGTCAGCATCTGTTAAAGCAGATGCCAGTCGATGCAAGTATTTTCTTTACTCATAGTCATTGGGATCATGTTCAAGGATTTCCCTTTTTTACCCCTGCTTTTATCAAAGGGAATGTATTTAAAATCTACGGAAAAATTGCCCCGACTGGACAAACAATGCAGGATCGACTCGAGGAGCAGATGCATCATCCTAACTTCCCAGTGCCATTACGTGTGATGGCATCATGTTTGGAGTTTTTTGATATTGAAGTCCCCAGCGTCATCGAGATTGGTAACGGGGTAACGGTCGAAGCAGGAATGCTCAATCATCCAGGGGAGGCAACAGGCTATCGAGTTAGTTGTGGCGATCGCGTAGCAGTTTACGCTACTGATACAGAGCATTTTGGCGATCGCGTTGATGAAAATCTTGTACATCTGGCTCGCGATGCGGATGTATTGATTATGGATGCTACTTATTCTGATGAGGAATATTGGTCTAGCACAAGTCCAAAAGCTGGTTGGGGGCATTCGACATGGCAAGAAGCGATCAAAGTTGCTGAGGCGGCTAATGTCAAGACTTTAGTGATTTTTCACCATGATCCTTTGCATAGTGATGATTACTTGGACGAGGTTGGTCGGCTGGCTCAAGAGAAGTTTTCGGGCGCAGTAATGGCTAGAGAAGGAATGTATATTTCT
>JANNDZ010000167.1:0-3373 GCA_031378395.1 Pseudanabaena sp. OTE_75_metabat_487_sub | reverse complement strand
AAGATTTAACACCACAGGAATACGGCGATCTATCTCCTCTTCCGCACGAGTAATTAAATCTCTTGCTAATTGCAGTAAAGTAATCGTTTTCCCCGACCCTGGCTCACCCAAAATTAGCAGCGTTCCACCTTCTCCCAGCTTAGCGAAGACATCAATTACAGGTGTACCTGCTGGCAAAGGTTGACACGACTTGTCTGGGTTAATAATATCCAAATTCCAAGGAGAAGCAATAGCACTAGGACGATTCTCTAAACCGAGAACGATGGGAATCTGCTCATGCAGTGACTTCTCTAAAACACCCTCCACCCAAGAAGTTCTAACATGATTCAACAGCACTTTGCGATTGCGTAACTCTTGCCGCGACATCTCGCTATCCAAACGGATTTGTCCAACGTGAACCGTTCCACCTTGGACGAGAATGCCTATTTTTTCTGCCAGCTTGCCGAATTGACTCACAATCACTAGTGATGCTTAGAGATAAATTTAGAAACTCAAGGTTTGGATTTCAACCTTGCCGCCTTGAACCACTAAACCGATCTTTTCAGCAAGTTTAGCGTTGTTTTGGATTAAGGTTGGCTCATTTTTAACTGCGTTTGCGGTTTCCTGTATTTTCTGCAATAAATCAGGATCAGCTTTCACCGCAGCTTCAACTGCTAAAATTGCCTGAGAAACCTCATCATCAGTTTTAGCCACAGTTTCTAACTCTGACACCGCCAGTTTAAAATCTGCTGATGGCTCCGCTTGGACGATCGCCTCAGTCTTGACAAGTGGCTTTTTCTTCAGCAAATTCAGCAAATTTCCGATTTGAGTGCTAACCGCCTCACCAAGCTTGTCCCCTGTCTTTTCAAAAGCTTTTTTGAGGATTAATGTCCCAATGGCGATTGCGCCTGTAGTCAGTGGCTCCATAAAAACTCCCAATATTTGGTGTTAATGTCTTATTTCAAAGAATTGTACCTTGAAATCTTGAAATTATTCTGAGCGATCGCCATTTACTTTCAGTGAGATTAAATAGGCGATCGCCTTCTTACAATCAGACAAAATGTTAAGACATACCTAAAAACTTCCTAAGTGCATTTTTATATACTTTTGGTAAACGTTTTGAAACTATTCCACCCTGCTGTATTTGCGACAGAATAGCAGGAGAAAAACTGCACTTTGGTACACGGCTACCCACACAAATCACTCTAGCCAATTGCTCAACATTAATCTCACGAGCATCCAGATAATTTATCACCGACTCCCGTTTAACAAAATTGGGGATACCTTCTATATCAGGTTGAAGAATACAACTAAGATCGGATTTGGCTCTGCGCGTAGTCACATTCACAAATAAGTATTTATCGGCAGAGGTTTTAGCGATCGCAATATAAAGATGTTGATCATTTGGCGGTGTCTCCAACAAAAAAGCATCACCCAAATTAACGTTGATGCTTGTCATTACGCACTCAGAACCTCATCTAAATAAGCCTCTCTTGCCGCTTCTTGCCTTATCGCCGCAATCTCCTCAATAGTCTTGCCCATAAACCTCAGCACATCATCAACCACAATCGGAATACGCGAACCATCAGGATCTTTCCATTCAGGTAGATCGTGCGTCCATTCGGCAACATCAAAAGGATTAAGATGCCCAAAAGTTTGGTAAACCTCATGGATAATTTCCTCCTCTTCTTCACAAAGATCGTCAGTGCTAGGATCGGCTAACAGATAGACATTGTGGTTGACATCACGGACAGAAATAAACTTCTTCCAAAGCGGTAAAGCTCCATCAACAGACTTTCCTTTAATCAGATCATACACACCACTCAGAACGGGACCATAATCCATCGAGAAATAACAATCTCCAGTAATTGTTTGCTCTATGCGTTCCAAAGCTATGCGATCGGCAATATAAAGCATCTTCAATAAACCTAGATATTTCATAGGCTTACCATGCAACTTTAAAAACATTGCTGCGGCTTCAACAGCTTTTTGAGGATGAAACCGAAATAAAATCGCCATAACTGGTTTCCTGCTCTTACGGCTTTCAATACTATTATAAAACTTTAACCTTGCAATGAATACCTAAAATTGCCTACCTCAACATAAATCTGGGATATATTCCTAAGCGGCTTTAGCTAAATCCCTTGTTTGGATTTTAATAGAAGCACTTTCTAAACTGCTAAAAGTAAACTCACTCCTAAATCCGAGCTTATCAAGCATTGAAAAAAGCATATCCAAAGTAAATTTATCAATTTTTCCATTCACAATGTCCGACACACGCGGCTGAGTAACAGCCAACCTTTCAGCCGATTCCTTTTGTGTCCAACCTCTATTCTCAATTATGTCTCGAATCATGATCGTCAAGTCAGCCTTCAAAACCGACTTACTAGCAACTTCAGGCTCCTCGATCGCATGAAATGGACTTTCGTAAAACTTGATTGACATAGTTTTTTACATATATCTAAAATACCAACAAATTATACAAAACTTTATATAATAAGTCAAGTTTAGATTTAGCGATCGCCTATAACAACCTTGCTACAATAAGCATGACCAACAATTCTCAAATCATAACCAATGAAATTACCCTATTGATTAGAAAAACAACTATGAACGAAATCCAAGAATATGACCTTGTTGCTTTAACCGAAGATGCGATCGCTACGCATAAAGTCACTCATCAGCAAATCCTACTCCGAAGAGGACAAATGGGAACAGTTTTAATGTCCTTTGATAACAAAGCATTCCTAATCGACTTTACCGATAAAAAAGGCAATACCTTCGCTATGGAAACAATCGAACCTGTCAAGCTATTACGCCTCATCAATGAACCTGAATTCGTCTATTCATGACTATTCCCAACCCATGACCTTCACATCAGTCCTAGAGAACATAGCCCGATCGCCTATCGCCACAAAAATAGGCGAGAAACTCAAAACAGCCAAAAGCATATCCCTATCAGGACTATCACGCTTAGGCAAAGGACTGATTAGCACCCACCTATGCCAACAACAAACCAAACCATTACTCATCGTCACCGCCACCGTCGAAGAAGCAACCCGATGGGCCTTACAACTCCAGTCCATGTCATGGTGCGTCTATCTATATCAATCCCTTGATACATTTCCCTACGAATCAGCCCAAATCGATTTAGAAACCGCTTGGACAAGGATTGAGATATTAGCAGAACTACTTGCCAAACCACAGCATAACCTAGCGATCGCTACAACCATTAACGCGCTCCAGCCCCATCTACCATCCACTCAAGTATTCCAAAAACATAGCATCTATCTCAATATCGGCGATTCGCAATCGGTTAAATTACTGGCTTCTGCTCTAGCAAGATTAGGGTATGTGGAAGTTAAAGAAGTAAAGGAATCAAAACAATGGAGCC
>JANNDZ010000145.1:0-2020 GCA_031378395.1 Pseudanabaena sp. OTE_75_metabat_487_sub | reverse complement strand
ACAAAGATTTTACATTGAACTAATTAAAACACCACCAAATATTTTTTCCGTTATAAATACAAAAAAAAGAGTTAGTTAGAACAATCAAAACCCCACCACGCGTGTTGCGGCGCTTTGCCCCGCAACTCATCTTCTGTTTTTATGTCTTAAGCAAAACTTTCTTTGCTATAGCCATCGCCATTAAAAAATTATTGAGCTTTCTAGAATCTTGCGCTCGGCGCAAGATTCTAGTTATCGGTATCGCGTTAAACTAATCCAGATATCATAACTGTTGTCTTCGCTACGGAACTAATGTTGCTTTTGAAGTCAGATCAGAATTTGTAGAAAGCCTAAAGCTTTTCTAAATTTATCCGCCCATACACCCGCCTAAATACCCTATGCCTAGCTTACCAAGCACGATTTATCCCATTGGCGCTTATAACCTTCATGGTTTAGTGTGGCAAACCGATGTAAGTACTGATGTAGATAATGGCAAACCCTACGCACTTTGTGTAGATTCCTATCAGGGGCATTTACTCAAAATCGATCCCCTTTCTGAAGGTGCAACGGTGCTGAATAATTACACCGCATTGCAGTTTCGAGACGCGACAGGTCTAGCGATCGCAGGGGAGACACTCTGGATTACCAAGGACAATGGAATTTATTACTGCAATATGGTTGATTTTGATCTGCAACCATTTATGGAGCTACCCAACAAGGTCGATGGCATCGCAGTCTCTGATGGTGGCGTGTATGTGAGCTCTAGTGAAGTTGGCAAAATTTTTGTATTCGGACGCGCCACTCGCACTTTGCTCCGAATTATGGACGCTCCAGGGGCAGGATTTGAGGCGCTGACGTTAGTTGGTGAAGAATTGTGGGTTAGCGATCGCACCGAAGAGACAGTTTATCGACTTAACGCCAAAACAGGCGAAGTGGTACATCGTGGTTTGACTCCATTCCCCAATCCTATGGGATTAGGATTTTTGGGCAATGATTTGTATGTGGTTTATTCAGGTGACGAAAACTATATTCGCGACAATCCAAATGATTTGGATGAACCATTTTCGGTCTCCGCCCGCGAAAAGACTTTTATTCATCGTCTCAAATTTAATCAATGCCAAGATGAAAAGTTAAACTATACTCTCACCACGGGCTACAAAGTAGAGATGATCTATCTTGAGGAACTCTCCTCTGAGGAACCAACTTCAGTCTATAACCTCACATGGCGAGTTGCCTATCCTACAGATACCTATCGCCAAAAATTATTAGCGATCGAGCCAATTGGCATTCCCTTTGAAGAAGAAATTGTCGATGGTCAGCGTGTTGCCGCATTCAAGCTAGGAAACTTAAAACCTGAAGAATCGAGAATGTTCGGCTGGAAAGCAACCTTAGAACTTCGGGGGATCAAATATGAACTTAAAGATAGTGAAGTAGAATTTGTCCCTGAACTATCTCCCGAAATGCAGAAGCTTTATCTCGTTGATGATGATGGATTAAGCATGGATCATCCGATCATTCAAGCCGCCGCCAAGGAAGCTGTAGGAGATGAAACAAATATTTTGCGAAAGATGCTGTTGATTCGTGATTACGTCTATGACAAGCTCTCATACCGTGTCACACCTTACATTGCCGCACCAGAAGAAGTTCTAGTTAGAGGCACAGGCTCCTGTGGAGAATATGTCGGTTTGTTATTAGCCTTAACTCGCTTAAATGGAATTGCTTGTCGCACAGTTGGACGATACAAATGTCCCCATGATGGAGAATTGATGATGAACATTCCTCTCCATCAATATTACAATCATGTTTGGATTGAGTTCTA
Source organism: Pseudanabaena sp. OTE_75_metabat_487_sub (assembly GCA_031378395.1). Classification (GTDB taxonomy): domain Bacteria; phylum Cyanobacteriota; class Cyanobacteriia; order Pseudanabaenales; family Pseudanabaenaceae; genus Pseudanabaena. The sequence continues at coordinate 222 of JANNDZ010000145.1, read as the reverse complement.
TATTCCCAGTATTGGATGGTTGCCAATGGAGTCTAATCCTGATGATACGGGCTATCGTCCTTATCCTACTCGCTGGTTTATGGGTTTACCTTGGTATCATGTGGAAATTGGCAAAGGTATCTTTTTCGAGACGATTCAGCCTCAGCCCTATTCCATTGGCGAGCTAGCTCTCAATCATGTGCGCTTCAAAGTTTTAGAAGAAATATAAACCTAAAAAGCAGG
>JANNDZ010000140.1:0-2685 GCA_031378395.1 Pseudanabaena sp. OTE_75_metabat_487_sub | reverse complement strand
ACTGCTTTTTTCTATCCTCAAGAATTAATTGAAAAGTTCAACTGGATTGATATCTCTCATCTGGGCGGTTGGGCTGCCAAAAAAAGTACATAGACTTACAAAAAACTAAAAGAACCAAATCGCCCGCATAGCGGGCGATTTGCTTCTTTTCTTAAAAGAGATCGCATATTGATTTTAATTAATATGCGATCTCTTTTTTTGCTATTTATGAAGTCAAATCAGAAATTAAATCGAAGTAACGATTACGAAACCAAGAACTCCGATGAAAATAACAAGAGCATAAAATTGTGCTTTGCCATTTTCAAAGTATTTCAATCCTTCGCCAGTGACTACAGTCACGAAGCCTGCAAGGTTAACAGCACCATCAACAATTTTGGCATCGACTTCTAGCACCTGACGCGCTAGGCGGCGGGAACCAACTACAAAGATCGAATTGTAAATTTCGTCAATGTACCATTTGTTCTTCGAGAGCTTGTATAGCGGCTCGATGGATTTGGCTATCGCGCTAGGATCGATTTTCTTTTGCATATACATCAAGATTGCAAGAGAAATCCCAATCAAACCAATCCCAATTGAGCTACCACCCATCAACAGAAATTCAGGAGTAAAGCCTTCAATAGGAACTTCAGTGATTTTTTCAGATGGGGCGTGGATAAAGTACTCGAAGTAATTGCCTAGAGGTGTACCAACTAGACCAATCAGCATCGAAGGAATTGCCAATGCCATTAGCGGGAAAGTCATCGTAATTGGAGATTCATGAGGCTTACTGGCGTGATGAGCCCCATGTCCATCTTCCGCTTGAGCTTCTTTGCCAGCAGAATTTTCAGCTTTGACCATAGCTAAGAGCTTCTTGTCAGTACCGCGAAAATCACCTTCAAAGGTGGTGAAGTACATGCGGAACATATAGAAAGCAGTGATCCCTGCTGTCGCAAAGCCGATCGCCCAAAGTGCAGGATTGGCTCTGAAAGTGGAAGCGAGAATCTCATCCTTTGACCAGAAACCAGCGAAGGGAGGAATACCACTTATCGCTAGAGTACCAATGAAAAAGGTGATTGCGGTAATTGGCATGTACTTACGTAAGCCGCCCATCACTCGCATATCTTGAGCAACATCGGGATCATGTCCTACGACTTCTTCCATCCCATGAATGACGGAACCAGAACCAAGGAACATCATCGCTTTGAAATAAGCGTGCGTCATCAGGTGAAATAAGCCTGCGCTATATGCACCAACTCCCATACCCATCACCATGTAACCCAACTGGGAAACGGTGGAGTAAGCCAAGCCTTTTTTGATGTCATTTTGAGTAATCGCGATGCTTGCCCCCAGAAAGGCAGTAAAGGCTCCTGTCCAAGCGATCACATTCATCACCGCAGGAATCTCCTCGAATACAGGGAACATCCGCGCAATTAGAAATACGCCAGCAGCAACCATTGTCGCCGCATGGATCAAAGCTGAGATCGGTGTAGGACCTTCCATTGCGTCAGGAAGCCATACATGCAGAGGGAATTGGGCAGATTTGGCAGCGGGGCCCATGAATACAAGAATTGCAAATAGGATAGCGAGACCGACGCTCAATGCTCCCGACTCAACTAATTCGCTGAGACGTGCTCCCATTTCCGTGAATTCAAACGTACCTGTTGCCCAATACAGACCAAGTAAGCCCAGTAGTAACCCAAAGTCACCAACGCGGTTGGTGACAAATGCTTTTTGGCAAGCATCGGCAGCTCCTTTGCGATCGAACCAGAAGCCAATCAGCAAATAGGAACACATCCCCACAAGTTCCCAGAAGATATAAATCTGTACCAAGTTGGGACTAACGACTAAGCCCAACATGGATGATGTGAATAAACTCAGGTAAGCATAAAATCTGACATAGCTGGGATCATGCGCCATGTAGCCATCGGTGTAAATTTGCACCAAAAATGCGACGGTGGTGACGATCACTAGCATAAGAGCAGTGAGATGATCGATCACAAATCCCATGTTCAGATGAAAGCTACCTGCTTGGGCCCACTCAAAGGTGTAGAGGTAAGGATCGTGTCCTTGGATCTGACTCCAAAGTAGGTTGAAAGCCATCACCATTGCGCCGCCTGTAGCGGATACGCTGAGGACAGACCACAGCGATCGCAGTTTGTTGGTGGATTTGTTAAAGGTAATCAGTCCTGTGCCGATAATCAATGCTGCGGCGAGTGGCAGCAAGGGAATCAGCCATGCGTATTGATATGCAAAGTCCATAGGTCGCGTTTGAACGCAAAGTTTATTGTAGAGATCCTTTAATAAGTCAGTTTACTACAGGGCGATCAGGTTCGATGTGTTAACCATGAGCATTGTTACTTATTAAGCAAAAATTTTAGAAAAATTTAATAAAGCACTAGATATAAAACCAGAACAGATGGGGCAGCTTTGCTGCCCCATCTGTTCTCTAAAATCGTGAATAGGAATTTTTAAATTATCTAAATAGAGCTTGCTTGCAAATTTCAATCCCTTGAGCTATGCATCGCTCTCTCCATTTATAAGAGGCTGGCACAAAACATTCTACTAAGGGACTAGCGGATAAATAAAGTACCATAAGAAACATGAAAACTAAAATAAAAAGAGAAAATGATAAGTGAAGAAATAAAGGCAACAATCAAAGATGCAGCTAAAAAGTTGACAGGATATCGGAAAAGAGACTTCATCGCC
>JANNDZ010000081.1:0-2523 GCA_031378395.1 Pseudanabaena sp. OTE_75_metabat_487_sub | reverse complement strand
AAAAAATAAAACAATGGGTTTGGGTGTCGAACCACCCACCGCGTCTGTTTAGCACAACCTAAATTAAAAAAAAATTGTTCCAACTACCAAATTTACCAAAAACCCCAAACCCCTTGGGGGGGCGCTCCGCCCCGCAACTCGTCTTTTGGGTTTTAGCGAAATGTTGCTAGTTGCAACATTTGTTTTTCATTGACGATGCTCATCACCTGACGCTTAGGATCGATCACAACCCAACCCTTTTCTTTAAGTTTTTCTAAAACCTTGGTAGTGTCGTCAGGGCTTACCTCTGAGAGATCACCAATATCTTGCACAGGTATATTGAAAATATCAATGCCTGCATCAGTCTTGCTGCCATATGTCTGAGCCAAACTAGTCAAAATAGTGGCAATCCTCACCGCAGGTACTTGTTGGCGTAACTGGATGCGCTGATTGGTTTTGCGCAACCGTCGCACCATTAACTGCAACATACGGTGATGCAATTGCGGATCTTTAAATAAAAACTGGATAAATTTTTGAGCAGGAATACTCAGAACACGAACTGGCGTAAAAGCAACTACATCCGTAGATCTTGGTGACTCATCCAGAATCGCCATTTCTCCAAAAAAGTCACCATTACCAAGTATTGCGAGGGTTGTTGCATCCTGACTTCTCAAAAATCTAACTTTTAACCAGCCAGAAATAATGAAATATACAGCATTGCCCCAAGCATCCTCCATTAACACCGCTCGCCCAGGAGGATAGTCACGTTCTACTGCTTCCGCGAGGAGCCATTCCAAAGTTTCAACGCTAGCAGCATCGAATAATGGAAATAGCTCTTTGAAGATATCCGTTTGCATGGGAATTTTTTAAAAAACTGATCTGGTGAGCAAGAGTTTTGGCGATCGCAAAAGTCAAGGGAGTTTATTAAGCACCCATCACTTCGTAACCAGCATCCACATAAATAATTTGCCCAGTTACGGCACTTGACAGATCGCTGCCCAAGAAAGTTGCCACATTACCCACATCATCAGGGGTAACTAAGCGACGTAAAGGCGCGGTTTCTTCGTAATGGTGCAACATTTTATGGAAGTCCCCGATCGCTGCTGAAGCAAGGGTGCGAATTGGACCTGCGGAGATGGCATTGATCCGAATATTATCGGGGCCCATGTCTGAAGCTAGGTAACGCACATTCATTTCCAATGCTGCCTTAGCGATCCCCATCACATTATAGTTAGGGACAACTTTTGCCCCACCGATATAAGTGAGGGTAATCACGCTACCACCATCTTTTAACAGAGGTCTTGCAGCCCGACATAAATGGATCAGAGAGTAGGCACTCACGTCAAGGGCGAGTTGAAAGCCTGAGCGAGAAATATCCGTAAAGTTGCCAGATAGATCTTCCTTGTTGGCAAATGCTAGACAATGCACCAAAATATCAATTTTTTCCCACTGTTCGGCAACTGCGGCAAACAGTGAATCTACCTGTGCATCATCCTGAACATTGCAAGGCAACAAAAAGCTCGGTGTCAAGGAATCGGTCAACTCAGCAACTTTACCTTTGTTGCGATCGCGATCGTCTGGCAAATAAGTAATACCAAGTTTAGCTCCAGCCTGATGCAACTTTTGGGCAATACCCCAAGCGATCGAACGATTGTTGGCAATCCCAGTCACAAGAGCAGTTTTCCCGCTCAAATCTAACAAACCCGTCATGTATATTTCCTAACGTGAACGCAGCGTAATTCGTAATTTGTAATCAGAAATAAGCTTACCCTAAAAGCTCATACTCGCGCTTGCAGCCAATGGAGCCAGAGCACGTTGCAAAAAACTAAGCGCAAGGAAGGCAAGCATGGGCGATATATCCATGCCTCCTAGAGGGGGGATGATCGAACGAAATATATTCAGATAAGGATCGGTAATCTGAGCAAGGGCAGCAAAGGGTTGGTTGTACCAATCAATGTTTGGGAACCAAGTCAGTAAGACCCGAATGAATAGCAAACCCAAGTAGATCGTGATAAATGTACTGACCGAGTTAAGAATAACTGGAATGGCTGCCATAGTTAGGTTGTGAGGTTATAGAACAATTAGAACAATTTCATAGATACCACTATTCTACTGAATACAGCAGAAATCAGGATTTTATCATCCCTTATCATCAATGGTCATATCTCGTAATGATTCAACTGATATTTGCTTGCTACCATTTTTCCCTTCAGCCGAAGCTAATTCTTGGCTAACTGAATCGATCGCAGCATTCAGTTGGGCGATTTTCTTTTCGAGATTACGACGAGCAAATTCATTAGAGGTTTGAGGTTTATCAATCAGGCGATCTCGATCAGCTGGTTGATCGAGCAACCCATCTTCAGGCTCACTGAGCTTAATCGCCACCAATGCGCCAACTACGCCGCCAACAGCAGCCCCGAAGAGAAAACCTCCCCAAAAATTACCTGAATTATCTGCCATAGATTTGCCTTAAAGCTCTCAACAACCTTGAATAGTTCCTATCGTTCGTGAAAACTGAGAATTATTGGCAACATCATATCATTT
>JANNDZ010000079.1:0-5195 GCA_031378395.1 Pseudanabaena sp. OTE_75_metabat_487_sub | reverse complement strand
CTAGATCGTCATTGCGATCGCGTTCATCACAAGTAACTACGATATCAGGATAAAAATATTTGCGTTTTGGCTGGATTTGGACTTTGACATCGGCGATGTAAACTTCACAGGCGCGATCAGCGAGAGCCTTATCTAGAAGTTTTAGAAAATTAACTGAAACTCGATTGTGGTCACGAGTGCCGCCAGCCATTGCGATTACTTCACCATCACAAAACTCATGGCGCATTTCTTGGGTTGATTCCCAAACGATATATTCTTCGTAGGTCATTAATAATCGATCGGGTAAAGCAACCATAATTTCCAGCAGTAGTGGTGATCTAATTTTAACCTTGTGGATCTTAAAAAAGCGGCGCTGTGCGCCGCCTTTTTGAAAACACAGCGCATAGCGCTGTAAGTTATTTTTTCTTAGTGGATTTGCTTACGGGTACTTCCACGATCGCATCCTCAATTGTGGTTACATGCTCTTCCCCATCAGCATTAGTTACAGCTTCAACAGGTTCTGAACCAACATTAGTAATTTCAGTCTCTACCTCAGTACTAATTACACTTTCAACAGGAGGTTTAACTTCTGAATTGGGTGACTTTAGGGCTTCATCGAGGACTTGACGCGCATTTTCAGCTTGCGATCGCGCATCGAGAAACTTCATATTAAGCTGGGCAAAGCTCTTGAGAGTTTTAAAACCTTCCTTAATACTGTTGATTTGCTCCTCAGATACAAGTTCATCGCTAAACAAAATATCGATTTGCGATCGCACCTGCATCGCATCAGAGCGTAACTCTTGGACTTTGATCTTTAACGTTGCGAGGTTGTTTAAGACTTGCACAGCTTGGGTAATGGGATCTTCACGATCTTCGGACATGGAAAGTTCTCTCACTTCTATAAATTGATCGGGACTAAAGCCATCGGCAAGATCAGTATCGAGTTTGCCTGAGTCCATTAGTTCCATTAGCTCTGCCATCGCCTTTTCCCGTGCTTTTGGCGAATCTTTGCCAGCAACGGTTAAGACGACTTCGGGACTCTGGGCAAGGGTATAGCGTGCCATATTTTTTAACTTATTTTGACTTGCAAATAAATAACTTAGAAAAAATATTGTATAGCTTTCTCCATCTGAGTTAGGGCTAACCAAACCCAAACAGTAATTCTCATTATAAAAATCGATTTTTTGAAAGCCTGCCGTAGGCAAGCTTTCAAAAAACCGATTTTGGTATTTCCAGCGCCTTTGGCGCTGGAAATACCAAAATCGGTTTCATAATGAGAATTGCTGAAACCCAAAAAGAAAAGTGGCAGCGCTTCGCGCCGCTACTTTTCTTTTTGGGGGGTTATGTCCAAATGGTTGACGACAACTACAAAACAAGGCTTTTCTAAATTATTTATTGTCTAATATGATTTTAACTTGTTTTCACTGTAAGGATTCATATCGCAAAACCTTACAGTGAAAACAAATGTTGCTCTTAAAGTTACGCTTTGTGTCTCATGCGATCGGCAAAACAAGTCCGCTAAAATCCATGGTCTAGATAGAGTAACCCCCTATCTAAGCAAAGCCAGAAAATATTCGGGGATAGTCGTTCTTACCCATGGATTCTACCCTCTTAGATCAAGTCCGCCACCTATGCCGCGATCGCGCTGCCTATGAACACCTCAAAGCTATTTTGGTGCAGCAGGAGCGCGTCCACCAAATGAGCTGGGAAGAGCGGTATGAAAAACTAATCGCCGCACAGTCATCAGACTCACAGACGGATATTTTTAGCAATATTATTGCTAGGGAAAAAGCGCTTGCTCAGCTTGCTGATGCCATTCAGCGATCACCATCCTTAGAGCTGGTTTTACAAATAGCTGTGCAAGTAGCCCAGAAATTACTCCAAGTAGATCGCGTCGCCATTTTTCGCTGCCATCCTGATGGACGGGGTGAGTTTGCCACTGATGCGATCGCTTCAGGGTTGACATCTCTTGCCGATATGCCCGAAAGACAGCTTTCACTAGCTCGGCACATGATCGAGTCTACAGATCCAGAACAATCTGCTCAGACCATCGACAGTATTCGGACTTCTAGCTTGTCGTCCCATATCGTGACGTTGCTCGAACAGATTGGTATTTCATCCTATGCTGCCAATAAGATCTATGCAGGACAAGATATTTGGGGCACTCTAGTTGCTTTTCATGGGAGTGTCTATCATAGTTGGTCAGAGAGCGATCGCACTTCTTTATCGTTGATTGCAGCACAGATTGGGATTGCCATTTCTTTAACTAATTTGCGCCAGCAATCTAAAGAGCTTACTAATGATTTGCAAACTTTACAGATTGAATTAGATAATTTACAACAAACAGTTGCAGAACTTGCCGAGAGAGAGTATAAGTCATCTTTAGAAGGGAGTGAATTAGAAACAATAGTTAGTAACGCCGAAGAAATTACTAACTTTAGAGATGACTCGATCTCTCAGAATGAATTGCCTCCATTGCTTTTGGTTGCTGATTCTATATCTCCCATCTCAGATGAAGATGAAGAAATGGAGTCTGATGAGCCGACTCTACTAGATGAGACAGCGCTACTAGATGAGCCAGCAATTAATTTCACGCGAGCTGACATCTCCTATGCGATTATGCCTGATAATCTTAAAGTGATTTCAGACATTGCATCAGATCCAGACGAATCAGATCAAGATAAATCCGTAGATAATTCTATGGCTGAGACGGAGGTAATTCTTCAAGAGACACTAATATTAGAATCATCTGAGTCTGAAAGCTCTGCATCTGACAACAGCGAATTAGAATCTACTGAGTCGGAAGAGATAGAATCACAAGAATCTGAGCAAGAGATAATCGCTCCAGAATTAGCTGAGACAGAATTAGCGGAAATAGAAGAATCAGAGTCTTGTGCATCTGAAGAGTTGGAGCCAGAGACTAGCAAGACAGATCTCCTGTCCGAGATCCAATCAATGGAGCCAGCAATAATTGCGCCAGAACTTCTTCGACAAGAAGCCTTAGAATCAGAAATCAAGGAGTCTGAAGTTGAGTCGTCTGAAGTTGAGTCGATGGATGAGTCTCATACTGGTTTCGATACAACTATAGATTTTTCGCATAACAATGAAGAAGATGAAGAGCCTGCAATCGAGCCACAGTTCATGGAAACGATTTTGGAGATCGCGGGTAATGATCTTAAAGCAACTGATTTTTTGTTAAATGTGATTGACTCTTATTTAGAAGAGACACCTCAGCTTGTCCAATCAATCGACAGGGCTTTGGCTGTCGATGATCGCGCAAGACTATTCCAGTCATTAAATACATTACGTTCTAGCAGCGACTACATCGGCGCGTTGACACTTTCGTATCAATGTCGTCAACTCGAATTGGCGGTAAGGGCGAATTATGTAGTGTTAGTTTATGCATGCTTATCGCAAGTAGCGATCGAGGCGCAGAGAGCAACTGATGCATTACGCATAGCGCGATCGCGCTATGCGTTATAAAGTAAAGGAGTGCGTTGCGCTCCTCTACTTTAATTGGTTTACCTGCACATGATCGGCAAAGTGATTAGTGGGAGATATAAAATCATCCAAAACCTCGGAAGTGGGGGCTTTGGACAGACTTATTTGGCTGAAGACTTGCAGTTGCCAGACCATCAAAAATGTGTGGTCAAAAGACTCCAGCCTACTTCTAGCGATACTTTTGTATTGGAAATTGCTAGTCGATTATTTGAGACTGAGGCGAGGGTTTTACATAAACTTGGTAGTCATGATCGCATTCCTCGTTTGTTAGCTCATTTTGAAGAACATCATCAGTTTTATTTGGTACAAGAGCTAATTGATGGCTACGAGCTTACTAACGAAATTATCTCTACTGATCGCTCTGCCGATGGCTATCCAATAGGACGGATGAATGAAGCTCAGGCGATCGCTTTTTTGATTGATGTACTAGAAACCCTCGTTTTTGTGCATCAACAGGGTGCAATCCATCGAGATATTAAACCCGCTAACTTGATGCGTCGGCGTACTGATGGCAAATTAGTACTGATCGATTTTGGGGCTGTGAAGCAAGTGGGAACGGCAGTGGTTTCTGCGATTGGCTCCACGGTTGCTATTGGTACTGATGGTTATATGCCCAATGAGCAAGCGATCGGCAAGCCTAGACCCTGTAGTGATCTTTACGCCGTTGGGGCGATCGCAGTCCAAGGGTTGACGGGAGTTGCCCCAAATTTGTTATCTGAAAATATAGAAACAGGTGAATTAGCTTGGCGAATATCTCCTGACCATGCAGCTTTAAAATATCGCGCCAATGTCAGCGATGAATTGGCGGAGATTATCGATAAGTTAGTTAAATATGACTTTCGCGATCGATATCAGTCAGCCGAAGTCGTATTGACAGATTTACGGAAATTAGCGTTGCCGATCGCACCGACGATTTTATCAACGACGATGCAGACTAATTCTCAGAGGTTAGTCTCAGCTTTTAACTCAAATGATGATATTGCCACAACGGTTTCCTCAAGAGCATCGGCAATGGATCATCGGCAACTTAGCCATAAAAATCCTTTGGTGATGATCACATTGGGGATCGTGTCAGCGATCGCTTTTATAGGTGTTGGTTGGTGGTTCTGGCTGCGTCCATCTTCCCCGATCAAGAATGAACTAAACAAGAATGAAATAAGTATCAGTGCTAATTTACCTAGCCCAAAATATTTATTTCTCTCAGAGCGTGCGATCGGCGATCAAGATTTAGCGAATAAGAGTGCTCTTGAGCTAGATATCATGCGCAATGAAGTTTTTGCTCGTTATGGTCGCCGCTTTAAAGATCCTGAATTGCAGTCATATTTCAATATGCAACCTTGGTATAAACCAATCTATGAGCCTGATAAATTTCCAGAGGATCTTCTAACCACAACGGAAATAAAAAATGTGCAATACCTTCGTGATTTTCAAGATCGTTTTGCTCGAAACTCTAATACGTCGCAATCCAATCCTACCAATATTTCCAATTCTCTATGTGACTACACTAAGCGCTTAATTTCTGATCCACAGTCGCCGATTAATGTGCGCGATGGTGCGGGGGTAGATTTTGCGATCGTTGGTAAGCTGGACAATGGCACACAAATTACAGTACAAAGCGAAAAGCAAGGCTGGCTTCAAATTTCTGCACCGATCGCAGGTTGGGTAGCGGCTAATCGCACTAAACCTATATGTCTATAAAAAATGCGCCGCTTTGC
>JANNDZ010000055.1:0-1948 GCA_031378395.1 Pseudanabaena sp. OTE_75_metabat_487_sub | reverse complement strand
CAAAATTGGTTTCATAATGAGAATTGCTGACCAATTCAAGTTATTTGCAGATTGAGATAAAAATTGTTATAAGCTGTAAAGCTGCACACCAGTAGCCTAGTCATGCGTAGACCCCGATATACAACTTCTTGGCAATCCAAGCGCAAATCTTGGTTGCGAAATACTCTACTTCTGATCCTAATTGGTCTGCCATTACTATTGATTTTGGCGGAACTAATTGCGCGAGGAGCAGTTTTAGCAACAGGTAGTAACAACCAGCTCGCCCCAAACAAAACAGTAGCGATCGCTCAGTCCTATGCCTTTAAATTGCAGGACTCTAATGGTAATAACTATCCTGGACTACCAGATGCTGGGCAGCTCCAAGTAAAACGCAGTCCACTACTGGGTTATGAATTGCTTCCCAGTCAAAGTAGTGAATATTGGCAAATCAACGATCAGGGCTTTCGCCAAGATTCATCCGTACCTGTTGTGAAGCCTCCTAACGAAATCCGTGTGTTTTTGGTTGGTAGCTCCACCGCTTTTACGAATATGGCGGAAAAGAATCAAAAGGCTTTGGCTTTTAAGATTGAGAAATTGCTCAACGAGCGAGTTCGTGCTCAAAATAGCAGTCCCGAAAAGTTTAAGCCCAAAGAGATCCCCTACTTTGCCGATCAAATTGAATCGATGCGAGCTTTGCCTCCGCGTATTCGTGATGGCAGCTATCGAGTAATTGCGGCGGCGGTTCCTGGCTATAGCTCTGGCAATGAACTTGCGCTGTTAGCTCATAAAGTGATGACATATAGTCCCAATGCACTGCTGATCCTTGACGGCTACGAAGATTTGCGATCGCCTAGCAATCAGACTGCTCGTGAAATCGGGAATGTTGAGCAAATGCTTCGTGATCCACTAGCTCAATATCGACAACATCAAACCCAGCAATTCAACAATTGGCTAAATTCGCTTTATCTAGTCAAAGCTTGGCAAAAATGGGTAATTCCAGCCGATATCAGTACATTTAGCTCTGAATATCAAGTTTTTAATGCTGAACAACTCAGCAAAGATCCTAAAGAAATTCAAAAAAGAGTTGATCGATATCTCTACAATACTCAGCAAATGATGAGATTGGCTAACAATATTCCTGCTTTGATCCTTCTTCAGCCAGAAATCACAGGCAAGCAAAAATCCTTAACCAAGGAAGAAGAAGGTATTCTGAAATCTTTGGGTAAGGAATATAGCGATCGCGCAACTAATGCTTATACGATCGTCGCACAAAGTCTTAGCAATAGCCCGATCAAGCCAAAATTTGTCAGTTTTTATCAGCTGTTTCAAAATACTAATCAACAAGCATTCATCGATCCCATCCATCTGACTGAAGCTGCCAATGATGTATTAGCTCAGAAATTATATGAAAGTACTGAGCAGCTCTTTTTGGTACAGCCTGCTTCAAATGCCCTAAGTGGGGATGTGGATGCAAAAACAATCACACCACCCCAACCCGTGGTTACGCCAGAGCCTAACTCGGCAAATCTCCTACGTTCACTAGTTATTCCATAGTGCGCAGCGATGTTGCATCAAAACCAAGAAGGGAATAGTGGCGCTCCGCGCCACTATTCCCTTCTTGGTTTTAGTACTACAAAAAAATGTATGCCATTTTTGGTATAAAACAAGACTAGTAACAGCTACAAAAACTAAAAAAGCAAAAACTGATTTTCATAATGAGAATTGCTAAAGTAAACTATATAAGTCAGTGAGTTTTAATAAATATTTATGGTAGAACCAATTTTGTCGGGCATTTGCCTCGGTCTTATTTTCATTACTCTTGGCGGACTATTTTTTGCTGCTTATCAGCAATATCGTCGCGTCTAGTTGCAACATGAAAATCAAAAAGCAGAAGAAGTTTAAAATGCCTCTTCTGCTTTTTGGTGCAAATTTAAATAAGGAGCCAATTTTTGGTGGCGCGGCTTCGCCG
>JANNDZ010000053.1:0-2594 GCA_031378395.1 Pseudanabaena sp. OTE_75_metabat_487_sub | reverse complement strand
CTTGGGTTTTATCTAAGTGACAAATGGTAAGGCTTAGCAACATCGCTTACAATGAAAACGCATAGTATATGCACTTTTAAAAATCAAATCATACAAACTTTTCAAAATTGCTGGAGAATTGCCTGAATGCAACTCGTCGCGCTTCAGAACTTACTGGACAACTCATCATTTGCCGTCCTCTTTGCGACCATGCTCATTTTCTGGGTACATGTCGCATTCCCTAATTTGCCATATTTACGATCGCTTGGTAACGCAGGCATGGCGATCGCCAATCTCTGTATTGCTACATTACTGGGAGCGCGTTGGATTGATGCAGGCTATTTCCCACTGAGCAATCTTTACGAATCGCTATTTTTCTTAGCATGGGGGATTACCACTATGCATATCGTGGTTAATCGCATCGGCAACAAAAGTGCCAATGACACCGCCAAGCGTCTAGTTGGGGCTTTCACTTCACCCCTTGCAATGGGAATCACCGCTTTTGCTGCCCTAGCTCTGCCATCGGGGATGCAAGTTTCCGAGCCACTTGTTCCTGCACTAAAGTCAAACTGGTTGATGATGCATGTTAGCGTCATGCTGCTTAGTTATGCAGCTTTGATGACAGGTAGCATTTTAGCGATCGCCTTTTTGATTGTTACCGGTGGTCAAGATGTGGTGTTACAGGGTAGTTCTTTTGGCACAAACCTCCGCAGTGTTGCTGATGGAAATAATAATACTAATAATTCTAGCTCTGAGACATTTGCGGCTTTTGCAGTTGAGAGTATGGGCGGTATTTTGAATTCGGGTAATTTACAATCAGCGAATAGTATGACGCTGACCGCAGATACGATCGCTACCCAAACTAAGCCTCTATCTTTGCGTCGTCTTACTATTGGTGAGACCTTAGACAATCTCAGTTATCGCGCAATCGGCTTAGGTTTTCCTCTGCTGACAATTGGGATTATTGCAGGCGGAGTATGGGCAAACGAAGCATGGGGTTCTTACTGGAGTTGGGACCCGAAGGAAACATGGTCTTTGATTACATGGTTAGTATTTGCGGCTTATTTGCATACGCGCATTACCAAGGGCTGGCAAGGACGCAAACCTGCGATTTTGGCTAGTGTGGGGCTATTAGTAGTCTGGACTTGCTATCTCGGCGTAAATTTACTAGGTAAGGGTTTACATAGCTACGGCTGGTTTTTATAGCACGGTGCTTAATTTTTAGCTAAAAAAAGGAGCCTCGCAAAGCGAGGCTCCTTTTTTTTAAGGGGGAGGAAAAGCTGGGTCGAAAATCTGTTCAGCCGTAAATGGGCAAACTTCGGGCAAATCCTGATCTAGTAGTTGTGTTTCCTTAAAAAACAATTCCAAACCTAGATCGTATCCAACTGCGATCGCCTCTGATAAGTAAGCCCTCAAACTAGGATTTTGTTTCATATGTCTCTGAATCTGTTGTCGTTGTACACGAATCGTTACTTGCCAACTTCTACTACGTATATTTGTCTGATAAAGCCACTTCAACAAATGCCCGATTAAAACTCCCAGCCGATTTTCTAGCTCACGCTTTTCCTGCTTTCCCAAAGACTCAATCTCCTCCACCAAGTTCGGAATATCCACAGATTGCCAATCTCCAGACTGCAACAGCTTAGACTGTTCCAACGTCCAAGCATAAAAATCCGCTTCATAAAGTTGGGCTGACATACAGTTTCTCCTACTACAAACTTTATCTCTAAGTAGCTAAGAATTAAACATGAAACCCTAAAAACTATACCGTCCGCGTAGCGGGCGGTACAGTTTTTGGTTTCTGTTTTTTAATTATGCCAAAGTACTTAGCATTTTTAACGGTTGCTTAACTCTTGCTCAAGTTTGGGGAGACTCTCCAGCTCAAACACCGTAATTTGTCCAGAATTAGCGCTACCTTTGCCATTTTGCAATAGCTCCACCCAGTAGCCGTACTTCTTGCCTTGACGTAATTCTCCTTGCAAAGCTCTGAGAATTGGCGAAGCATTTTTAGCTTGCGATCGCTGCACCATTGCTGCCGTTGGATAAGCATAAACTCGTTTAGCCGTCGCATAGTCGCGCATAATGTCTGGCCCATAAATAGAGCGCAGAGACTCTTCTAGCCGAGAGCGCGTCACCCCATTAATGATGTCAAAAAATCTAATCTGCTCACTTCTAATCAGATTTGCATCGCTCTTCTGTATAGCGGCAATCCCTGGTAGCACTACGCTGGCTTGAAATTGAAATCGTCTTGATGGTGTGTCACTTTTGCGCACAAGCAGACGCTCACCAGCTTCTGGGCGCAATGCTGGATTAGTTCTAATCCAATCAATGACTTGATCAGGTGTTTGACCTGGTAGGGCGATCGCGGATGGCATGATAGATGGCACTGTTGTCGGTATGCCAATACTGACGATCTGCGTCAAAAGCGTTGTGGCGATCGCAATTTTGATATTTTCGCTTTTAAAGCAATTCATGGGAGTCCTCTACACCAATTAAATCCTATTGGACAAATTTAGCTGGCAAATAATGGGTGAAAGGATATCACGGACGGGCATAATTGCAATGACTTTTTCAGTCTTTTTATGACATTTTGAGATGTTATGGAGATCTCCATA
>JANNDZ010000046.1:0-1665 GCA_031378395.1 Pseudanabaena sp. OTE_75_metabat_487_sub | reverse complement strand
GCAATGCTTTTACAGCTAATAAAACTTCATTTGAATTAGCTACGTCTCGATCGTCTAACTGGAGTAAATGATGAACGATGGATTCTACTGCACCTAATTCAGCAGCAAATAAGATAGATTCTCGCCAGACATGTTTTTGATTAACTTCGGTCAACCATTGAGAAAAATCATCAGCTCTCATCTTCCGAGCATAAAGTCCTGCGTTATATTCACATATTGTGGAATGGACGAAGATTATTACATCATCACATCCAATCTTAATACGCTCTAAGATACGCCGCTGTTCCCAGAAAAGAATCCCTTTTTTTGCTTGATTTTCAGCTTGCAGCGATGTTGTGATACCTAACTCAGTTTCTAATTCTTTGCCTACATACTGCCAAAGCTCACTTTCTGAACATTGGGGACTATTTATAAGTTTCCATCCAACTATTGCAATAATACGTTTTGCAGTTGGTTCTTTGAGTGAATCGAGTGAAATGATTGGGTCTTTATCTTGTGGCGGTTGCTTGTAGGCAAGATCGATGATTTTCTCGTAGAGTTTTGCCCTGTTTTCAATTGGTTGATTGTACGCTTGGAAGATCTGAATCAGGAATCCTAATAATAAAGGATTTTTAGCTGCAAGTGATGTAATTTCACTCTTATGAAGCCAATTTTTAAACTTGGTTTCGTCAAACAAATCTCCCAATAATCGTTTGGCAAATTTGATTATATCTGAATCTTCTAAAGGTAGTAGCTTTAGAAGTTGCCACCCAGGAAAATACTCTGGCTCAGAATCAATCCGAGTTGTGACAATAATTCTAGTCGTAGAGTGTCCAGTTGCCCAAGCCCGTAATTTTTCTGATATGACTGCTCGATTGTCGCCACATTCATCTAATCCATCAGCAAGTAGATAATCAGGTTTGCTCAATGCGAACTGAGACTGTTCTAGACTGAGTGAAGAATTGCTAACCGCATCTCTTAATATTGTATCTCCAAATTCATAACTACCTAATAGCCCGCAAACGGAGGGAAGGCGAACTCGTAGAACTGTTTTTCCTGAGCTAGCTAGATGATGTGCTAAATATTTGGTTAAAGTACTTTTACCGCTGCCTGGTTCACCTGTGACAACACTCAAACGGTAGAGTTTAGGAATAAATTTTGCTTCAAAAGGAACTAGATCTCCACTATGTTGTTTTGCTCGTAATGGAAGCCAATCGCTTTGCATTGAAAACTCTTCAGGAAACCCTGGCACAATCAGATGAGAGGTATCCTCTTTAAGCCAGTTTCTATAAATTTCGGCGGTTTTCTGTTTGGCAGTTGGTTGAGACTGCGAGTGTTGCTGTGTTTTATTCCATTCATCATGATTGATAATATCTATTGGTTCAAAACTCAATGCTCGACAAATAGCTTCAGCATAGCTCCTATCTATAGCTTCACCTTTGAAAAAACGCTCAACTGTCTTTTTTGCCTGAATATTAGCCTTATCAGCAATATTTTCGTAAGTCAGCGGTTTACCCTTCTCATTTTTCCCATTAGTCTTAGCTTGTTGGAGTTTATTCTGTCCATCATCAGTCGCTTGAACACCACGTTTGTGTCTTTGATTCATAAATGGATAACTGATTGAATTGCTGATACTCGTAGTTTATTTAGCTTAAACCCCTATTTGAGGGACAGAAAAGGACACTT
>JANNDZ010000030.1:0-3925 GCA_031378395.1 Pseudanabaena sp. OTE_75_metabat_487_sub | reverse complement strand
GCCTATGCAGCAAAAGAGGAAAATATAAAAGGAAGTCTCGAAAAAAATAAGTTGGCAGATTTTATTCTAGTCGACAGAAATTTAATAGATTGCAAGGATTTGGAACTTGCATCTGCAAAAGTTGAAAAAGTTTTTATCTCCGGAATTGAAATCAAGAAATAAATTTTTTTAATTTTGTTGCTTAATTAAATGAACTATGATTGACCCACTAGAACCCAGGTTTATTTTTATTTTTGATCTTGATGGTGTATTAATAAATACATCACCATATCATTTTAAAGCATGGAAGGAAGTCATGAACAAATTCGGTTTTGATTTTACCGAATCATTTAGTGAGGAATTGAAAGGCCTTGACCGAAATCAATCGTTAGAAAAAATTTTAATTGCCCTGCGTCAAGCGGATTTAGTCGAGTCAATTCGTGGTGTGCAAGGTGGATATAGGCTAAAGCGATCGCCCAAAGACATCTCTCTGGGCGAGATATTGTCAGCAGTAGGCGAAGATACTTATCCCTTGCCTAGACTAAAGCCACAGGAAAAACTAGCCTCAGATTGGGTAACATTTGCGCTTTGGCAAAGACGTGATCGCAAGCTTAAGGATGCTCTATATAGTATTTGCTTAGAAGACTTATATTACGATGCCCGCAGTTGGCAAGCTTCCCAAGGTCAAAGTGCTGGATTTATAGTTTAAAGCTCACATATTTAAGCAGACTTAGACCGAATTTGGCGCATGAGGTTAGCCATTTCGATCGCACCCATGCCAAACTCCCAACCCTTATTACCCTTGATGCCAGCGCGTTCTAGAGCTTGCTGCATTGTGTCTGTGGTCAATACCCCAAAAATAATCGGTACACCAGTCTGAAAAGAAGTTGCAGCTACACCTTTAGAAACTTCATTCGCCACATAGTCAAAATGTGGAGTGTCACCTCGAATAACTGCACCGAGGCAAACGATCGCGTCATAGCGTCCCGAAGTTGCTAATTCTTTTGCTACCATCGAGATTTCTAGACTCCCAGGAACCCAAGCATAATCAACTTGGCTACCAGTCTCCGAAACATCAACACCATGACGCAATAGTGAATCTTGACATCCTTGGAGGAGCTTACCGACGATCAGGTCATTAAACCTCGCTACGACAATCGCAAAGCGCAAACTATCTGTATTAGTAAAGCTACCTGAAAAAACAGCCATAGGGTTAATTTAAAATAAAAAATCAATAAAGGCGGCGCAAAGTGCCGCCTTTATTGATTTTAAGCTACAAAAGCATTCAAAATGCCGATGACAATTACGAATGCTAACCAAATTAGAGAGCCAAGAAATAAAAGTGGCTTTGTTTGGTTCCAAGAGCTAGGAGATGCATAAGCTACAGGTACACCAATCACCAAAACGAAGGAAAACAAGACAAAAGCTGCCAATAAAAGTTGGAATAGAATAGTCACTTTATTTAAACTCCGAATACTAAAACAAGATACTAAGAAAAATCCTTTACACCAAATTAGCAGAAAATGCGTCTCTCTTCAGTTTGAGGTAAATGAAAGCAGCAATTCTCATTATGAAAATTGGTTTTGAAGAAAGTCTGCCGGCGGCGGACTTTCTTCAAAACCAATTTTGTTTTTTTAGCGCCATCGGCGCTAAAAAAACAAAATTGGTTTCATTGCCTCAATTTTATTTAAAGAGCGCCTGCGGCAGTGCGATCGAGAACGCCTTCAGATAGGTGAGTGGTAATATTCCCAGACTGTAGAACTGGAGACCCCTGTGCGCCTTGAGGATAATCAATCACGCTTACTCCACCATTTCCTTGCTTAAAGACCCAAAATTGCTCAGGTGTAAAGCCAAATAATAAACAAAGAATCGCTTTGTTTACAGCATCATGGGCGACAACTAGAGCAGTCTCACCAGCAGGAACCGAATCGACAATTTTTTGCCAAATGATCGCTACCCGATCCCAAACTTGCTGTAAATTTTCACCCTCAGGCATTTGCACAGTTTCAGGCTTGGCTTGCCAGAGAGCTAACTGCCCTGCAAACTCAGCTTCGA
This sequence comes from Pseudanabaena sp. OTE_75_metabat_487_sub, assembly GCA_031378395.1. GTDB lineage: Bacteria > Cyanobacteriota > Cyanobacteriia > Pseudanabaenales > Pseudanabaenaceae > Pseudanabaena. The sequence goes on along the minus strand of JANNDZ010000030.1, from coordinate 1,891 downwards.
TTTCATGTTCAAATTTGCCTTCCCATAAGCCATGAGAAATTTCTTTGAGTTCATCAAATAGCTCAAGCTTGATCTGTGGATGCTTGCTTAAAATTTCTAAAGCGGTGTCTTTAGGTCGCAACATCGAGCTACTAAAGGCTTTATCGATTTTGATTTTTGCTAAAAATTCACTTGCCCGTCTGGCTTGAGCATGACCATTATTATTGAGCGGCACATCGATTTGTCCTTGAAAACGTTTTTGGCGATTCCACTCAGTTTCACCGTGACGGACTAGCAATAAACGCGGACCATTGTGATTTTTCTTGACAGGAGGTAGTGGTGAGCCTGAAATATCCTCAAGATGACTGGCAAGATTTAGGGACTCAAGTTGCACGCCGTCAGTGATACTTTCACCTTGAAAATTAAGGATGCTAATAGCACAGTTGACTTGCTGAATATTGTGATAGAGGTCAACGGGAATACCGATCGCTGAACAAATCAGAGCACGATTAATACCACTATGCCCCACGAGCAAAATCGTTTTACCTTGGTGTTTAGGTAAAATTTCTGCCCATAGATTTTTGGCTTGCTCAAATAAGTCGAGAATTGGGTAGTGATCGCCTAACTGAAATTTCTCTGGCTCATTTTGCCAGAGATGATATTTTTCAGGAAACTGCTCTTTAACGTCACGAGAAATCATCGATTCCCACTCGCTGAGATCGATCTCTAATAAACCTTCAGTAGCAACTAACTCAGGCGGACTAAAATTTTCAGCCAAAATGAGTTTGGCGGTATGCTGAGCGCGGACCAAAGGACTCGCGTAGGCAGCATCGATACTTAGGTTAGCCAGAGCTTTTCCCGCGAGCTTAGCTTGCTGTTTGCCCTTATCGGTCAAGACAGACTGCAATTCTGGGCGATCATAATTACCCCTTCCTTGGATTTTGCTTAAGATGTTGAAATTACTCTCACCGTGACGGACGATAACTACTCGCGTACTCAGAACCTTACCCTCATTTTCTTCATTTTCAAGTCGGGAATACAGCGCAGCCGTATCCACAACATAACTATCAATATTAAAACACTATTAAGAAATAGTTACGCTCAAAGCTGCGCTATAATACTACGATAGGCTTAAGCTGGCAGCTAGACTAAAACGCATCTAGCTGCTAGTTAAGCGATCGAGCTTACAAACCATAATCATAAACTTGAATCATCAAGTACGCTGTTTTACCTACAGGCTGAATGCTGTAGGCAAATGGTGTAAGCACCTTTTAGATAGTCCAATAAACGCCAGTCTAAGAAATAACTTAATTCTTTTAACGAAACCCCACCAATTTTCCATACAAAGCAATATGTCTTGTTATCGTGATGTCAGAGCAGACACAGCGACTAATTACTAGCTTCGGTACATAGCTAAGTGAATAGTTGACGGTAGAGGAAGGTTGCAATCGAAATTTTTTCTTGTTTTCGTTATTGGTATGTTCTGTTGTGAAGCCCCTATTAAGACTTTTTAAGTCTATTTGAGCAAGTAGGCGCAATTAAATATAAAAGCCCAAAATCTGTGCCACCTGCGCAGCGGGCGGTTCAGGTTTTGATTCTGAGTTTTAATTACACCGATTTACTTAAATAAAGGGTTAGAAAGATATTTTTTTTAATATTTTTTATATGAAGTTTAGAAAAAATTTTTTCAGGTAGGTTCTTAGGCTGGCTCTCTTGAATCGAAGAAATTCTGAGGAAATTGAATGCCAAAGCAAATAATTATTGCCGAGCAGTATCGAATTGCTGCGGTATTTAGTGAAGATCAAATTGAAGAAATTGTAGTTGCCGCAGGAACTCACCAAGTTGGGGATGTGTACTTAGGCGTTGTCGAAAATGTCTTAACCAGTATTGATGCCGCGTTTGTAAATATTGG
>JANNDZ010000018.1:0-5676 GCA_031378395.1 Pseudanabaena sp. OTE_75_metabat_487_sub | reverse complement strand
AAATGATGGTGCAGGGCAAAGCCCTGCACCATCATTTCTTGTCTGAAAAGGGAATAGCCATAGATCTTGAAATTTCTAGTACCAATTCCCGAAAGTGTAGCTACACTAAAATCGTATTATTGTGCAATCTGTCAGCATATGCTTTCATCAGTATTACTAAAGTTAAACATTGGTTTAAGTATGAAAAGATCAGCCTCTTTTGCTGTTGGCTTAGTTTTATTGACTGTAAGCGCTTGCACACCATCTACACCAAGTAGTAGTGAATCCGCAAGTCCCACCAAACCAATAGCAACGAATGCAAGCTCTTGGTATGAATATAGTTCTGAGGCTGGGAAATTTACGGTGCTAATGCCCAACAAGCCAGAGGAAAAATCTCAGGAGAAGAAAACCGATGTTGCTACAGTCAAAATGAATGTGGCGATTTCTGAGTTTAATGACTCAGCCTATTTTGCTAGTTATGCTGACTTCCCAGAAAAATTTCCCGATGCCGAGATCGAGCCACGATTGAATGAAGCCATGAAAGGTATTGTCGGTGGTCTGCAAGGTAAGGTTACATCATCGAAGGAGTCCAAACTTGGGACAGCTTCATGCCGTGATTTTGAAGCTACAGGAAAAATACAGGCTATTGATGCATTATTCAAAGGTCGCATTTGCCTAAATGACAACCGTCGTTTTTATCAAATGTTTGTGTTAGCTCCTGCGACCAAATTCTCGAATACTGATGTTGATCGCTTTCTTAACTCTTTTAAAATCAAGGAGTAAAATAAAGAGACGCTTTGCGTCTCTTTATTTTTTAGAACTTCCCAGAGAAATGATCATTGAGCCAATAACTACTGCGATCGCGCCGCTATAGCCCAACAAACTTAGCGGCGATGGCGTTAAAAATTGCGGCACAAAGCTTGGCAAGATCGCCGAGGCAGCTAAAGTAACGAGAGGCGCAAGAGTAATCACTGCGCTGACACGCGAGGCTTCCCAATGCTCAAGAGCCGCCGCAAATGCCCCGTAAGCAATCAAAGTATTAAAAGCGCAAAAGATGAGAGCTATGAATGGTAATCCCGATAGAGTGAAGAGTCTAGTCGGATGTGCCATTGGAGCAAATAGAGTTGCTGCGCTGAGATATAAACAGAGCAATATCGAGGTCGAAGGTAGATTAAGTAATAGTTGCTTTTGGGCAAGCCCATAAAATGCCCAAACGATCGCCCCTAGAACTAGAAGCATATTGCCCCACATATAGGTGTCGAAACTGGTAACTAGCGATCGCACTTGATCATGGGAAAACAGCAGCAGTCCACAAACAAGAATTGCGACACCGCCCCATTGCCGATAGTTGTATTTCTCTTTAAATATAACCAATGAGGCCATTCCCATCATCACAGGGGCGATTTGGGTAATTACTTGAGCATTATTGGCTGAGGTTTTGCCTACGCCAATTAAAAATAAAATATAGTTGAGCGACAGTCCGCCAACGGCTACTAAAAACAATGGCAAAGAAATTTTCTGCAATTGTTGCCATGTTGGTAATCGTTGGCGTAGCGCTAGGTATGCTCCTAGGAAAACACCCGAAACAGTAAAGCGAAACCAAGTAACTGTAAAAGGATCTAGCTCTTGGAGGACGATCTTGAGGGCGATCGCCAAAAATCCCCATAGCAAAACCGTCAGCAACGATAACGCCAGACCTAAACGCGATCGCCCAGAAACTTGATGTAAAGGCATCGAAGAAGGCATTGAAATTTGGTCTCCTAAAATTATATAGGGGCACAATGTGCCCCTATATAATTTTAGGCAAACATCTCGACACTAGAGGAGTAAATTGGCTCCACATGAATAGCAATAACGCGCTTAGGACGGACTAGCAAAATTTCGTTTAGTTCAGCTCTAACAGGAATCGGCATCAGATCATCCTCACCTGCTTTGGCTTTAAATTGCGATGCGTACCAAGTTTTGACTTCTTCGATGGTTGTAAATTTTGTTGTGACTTCCTGTCCACCTTCTAGCTTTAAATGCACGATGTATTCATTAGGCTTTCTGGGTTCTCTCGGCATCTCGATCTACTCCGTCTAAATTTCACGTAATCAAGCTGAATTATATAGCAAATCACAGTAGTGGAAATTCATGAATTATCCATTACCTCTTATTTCCATGCGTGATTGTTGAGAATTTGCGATCGCAAGGCAACTCGGCAATAGACTAGTTAAGATAACTAAGAGCTTAGTCTTTATCGTTAGAAGAGAGTTGGGTTATGGTCGCAGTAATAAGTCCCCCAAGGGAGCAAATAATTTTAAAGGGTATCCATTGGGAAACCTATCAATCCTTGGTGCGGGATCTGGAAGCACAGCCTAGCAAACGTTTGACCTATGACAATGGAGCTTTGGAAATTAGGATGCCGCTACCACCTCATGAACGTTACAAAAAATGGTTAGGGCGGTTGGTGGAAATTATCACGGAAGAGTTAGAGATTGAGATCGCAAGTTTGGGTTCTTGTACTTGGAGCCGTGAGGATTTGCGGAAAGGGTTAGAGCCTGATGAGTGTTATTACATCCAGCATGAGGCGGCGGTGCGGGGTAAGGAAACGATAACTTTGTCGGTCGATCCGCCGCCAGATTTAGCGATTGAAGTGGACAGCACAAGCAGTTCGCTGGATCGGATGGGAATTTATGCGTCGTTGGGTGTACCTGAGGTATGGCGTTATGATTTTAAAGTAATGACGTTTTGGGTGTTGGTGGATGGTGTGTACGTTTCCAGCAAAACTTCGATCGCATTGCCATTGGTGACAGCGACGACGGTGCAGGTATTGCTGAGTGAGGCGGTGAGTATGGGTGAGACGAGTTGGGCAAAGAGGGTGAGGGCGTGGATAAGATGCAATGAAATATAAAGCCCAGAGCCAAGATCCGTACCGCCCGCGTAACGGGCGGTACGGATCTTGGCTCTTCGGGGCTTAAAATTATTCGTACATTAGTTAAAGGAATTTAGAGTGAAAATTCATAAGTGGGCGATCGCCATATTATTGTGGGGTTTCCTGTTTAGGGCTGTATGCGCTATTTATCTCAACATCGGCTTTGACGAAGCTTACTATTACCTCTATACCCAAAATCTCAACTTAAGTTATTTTGATCATCCACCACTCGTCGCCTTTACGGCAGGCATTGGGATCTGGCTGACGGGTGCGGTTACGCCTTTTACCATCAGGATTGGTGGTGTTTTACTCTATACAGGGACATTAATCTTCTCTTATCTAGCTAGCAAAAAGCTATTTGGCGATCGCACAGCGACTTTAACTCTGGCGATTCTGACGACAATTCCAATTTTTCAAATTGCCTTTGGAATTCTCACTCTGCCTGATAATGCCTTAATGTTTTTCTGGACAGCTTGTTTGTGGGTCGCAGCCGAAGAATTTTTTCCATCCGATCAGACTGAAAAATATCAACCGACCTATCGCCTTGCCATCATCGGTTTATGCGTCGGGTTAGCATTTTTAGGTAAATATCATGGTTTGCTCTTAGGTGGAGGACTAGTAATATTTTGCTTGCTTAGTCGTCGTCACCGCAGCGCCCTATTTTCAGTCTGGACATTGGCAGCGATCGCACTATTTGCGATCGCCATTTCTCCTGTGCTGTTGTGGAATGCTCAGCATGAATTTGCCTCATTTCGCTTTCAGAGTGCGCGAGCTGTGCCGTCACAAGGCTATAACCTAGAGCGATTGTTGGTAACAATCCTTCTAGCGCTCGGCTATTTGTTCCCCACGTTTGGGATTCCTTTATGGTGGACGAGTTTTCGCGCGGCGGGGGGATTAGTTAAAGCTGCTACAAGGCAAAGTAAAAGGGATGAAAATAACCATGAGCAGAATTATGAATTAGCGATCGCGGAAGATCTTCTTCGCAACAAGCAATTACTGATTCTTTGTGTATCGATGCCCATTTTCTTTGGGTTCACCTTTATGGGTGGATTCATCCAAATTTTGCCATCTTGGCATATGCCAGGATTTTTTGGGGCGACCCTTTTACTCGGCGAAAGGGCAGCGCAAGTGCAATTAAAGCGACCAAAATTTATTCGCAATTGGATCTGGGGATCGGGCGTAGTGATCTTGTCACTTATGCTCATTGGCTTGCTCCATGTACATCTGGGTATTGCTCAAAAAGGTGGAGATGCTGCGATCGCGGGAGGCTTTTGGGAGGCAAAGGATGACCCTTCTACCCAAATGATTGATATTGAGCAGTTGCGCCAAGCCTTTATTGATTCGCCCATACTGAAAGCCGAATTACAAAAATCGGATTTTGTGTTTAGCAATAATTTCTTTGTGGCAGGTCAAGTGGCGATGGCGATCCAGCCATTGGGCAAAAAAGTTACTTGTTTTGATGAAGATCTGCGTGGGTTTGCTTATTGGAGTAAAGCTGAAGATTTCATTGGCAAAAGTTCTCTGTACGTTACTTCAGAACAATTTATGAAGGATGAGAGATTTCCCCAACCTCTAGAAAAGTACAGAGGGTACTTTCAATCCTTAGAAAAAATTGCGGATATTCCCATTAAACGTGGAGGTCAAGCAGTCCAAATTTTCCCAGTCTATCGAGCTTCACCAATGTTAAAACCCTATCCACGCCCATATGGGTAATCCAAACTCGTAATGTTGCGCCCCTGCGGGGTGCAACATTACGGGTTTGGGTTTGCCAAAAATTAGTGGTGTGGGACAAAGCCCCACACCACTAATTTTTGGCTGGTAATGTCGTAGCAGCTTCTAACTTATTGAGTTCTATGTTTTGGTCGCGAATGCGGCGAGATAACAAGCGAATAATATTTACAGCAATATCGGGAGTCTCATCGATCGCCTCATAGAGTTGTTGTTGCGTTAGCACTAGACAATCACAACCAGCAATAGCCGTCACCGAAGCCGATCGCGGTTCCGCATCAAATAGTGACATTTCACCAAAGCAACTACCTTTGTCTAAAATGGCAAGATCTTTATCCCCCAAATGTACTCTTACCCGACCTGCAACCACAATATATAGCGATCTCCCTTCCTGACCTTGTGAAAAGATTATTTTGCCAGATGGATAGGAAACCTCATTCATGATCGAAGCAAGGCGCACCAAAAAGTCATCACGCAATTCCTTGAAAATCGGAACTCCGCGCACCAATAGTAATCGATCAATACTGGTTAGCATCGCCTAAGACTCCCCATTCCTATTTGGTTTGCCGCTCATTCTGGCTCTTATTTCAGTATCTAAATCTTGACCGTCATGCAAATTATCACTTAGATTTACGGTGTTCTTCCCATTATTTTGAAAGTAATAGGAAATTGCCCTCGCCTGAGCAAGCACTAAAGAATCGCGATCCTTGAGCAAATGTGGCAAAACCTTGAGCAGCGATCGCGGTGAAGCGACTTGCAAATAAGAGATCACCGCCTCCCTGACAAAACCTGTGGGATGTTCTAGACATTTCAACATCGCATCCGCAGGCAACCTCCAATGCTCTGTCCGCCCCACATGAAAGCAACAAGCTAAAGTCCAATCTGATAAGCAATAGCGCAAATCAACAAGTTGTTGTAAGCGGCTAGATGGTGGCAGCGGCTCATAAGTATGAATATTGGCGAGAATACTTAATTTGTCAGCGATCGAGCGATTGTCAACCACCGACAGAATAATTTGCTTAACACTCAAGTCAACTGTATTGTCCAAAATTTCT